>DASSUE010000274.1:0-7758 GCA_035707305.1 Gemmatimonadales bacterium | reverse complement strand
TCTTCCTCGGGCAGCGTGCCGTCGCGGACCAGCCGCTCGCGCAGCGACTCACCGGCCACGAACGGCATGGAGTACCACAGTTGCCCGGCCGCTTCGCCCGAATCGTGAATGGGCAGGATGTGCGGATGTTGAAGCCGGGCGGTCAGCTGGATCTCCCGGAGAAACCGCTGCGGCCCAAGCGTGACTGCCACCTCGGGGTGGAGCACCTTGAGTGCCACCGGCCGGTCGTGCCTGACGTCGTGCGCCAGGTAGACCGTGGCCATGCCGCCGCGGCCGAGTTCACGCTCGACGCGGTAGCGGTCGGCGAGTGCGGACTGGAGACGTGCGAAGAGCTGGGACAATCGGAGGCTGGGCAACGAGTGCCCGTACGCTACACGACCGGATGCCCCTAGGCCAGAGGTGAAAGGCGGATTACGCCGTCCGCCGCGCCCGTTCGGTCATGGTGCCGTGGGCCAGATAGACGTCGGCCAGCGCGCGAAGCCGGCGGAGCGCGGTTCCCGAGAGCCCGCGATACCGGTCACCGAGGTACGTGATCGTGTCACTGAGCCACGCCTGCTGCAGCGCCGGCGCGACCTCGGTGACGTTGCTGCGTAGCAGATGGCTTATCAGCTCCTCCTGTGCCTCCGCGAACAGCCGGTCGGCCGCCTGCTCACTAGCCACGAGATGCCTCATCCGAGTTCTTCTCCCTTGGTATCTGCCTGCACCGTCATGGACGCTGGGCAAGCGTCGTTCCAGCTTCCCTCCCCCGACGGGACCCCACCTCCACGTTCGCAAAGCACGGCACTGCAAGACGATGGCGGTTGAGGTCGGATGCTGCGCGAGGCGGAGCAGGCGACAAAATCGTCGGCTGGCCCAATCGGGTGACAGGATCGGCGGCCTTGCTTGTCGGTCCCGCCGTTAAACGCGCGGTGCACCCGCGATGTCTAACCCATTGAACCAAACCGGCGGGATTCCGCGTATGTTTCCCGCGCGTCGCTCCCGCGCCCCAACCTATTTCGGATCCGATATGCCGCTCAGACCGACCCTCTTCACGTCATTGTTGCTCGCCCTCACGCTCCCGGCGGCCGCCCAAACCCGTTTCGCCGAGCGACGTTCGCCCCCCGAGCCCATCGGCTTCGCCACCACTCTCGAGCTCGAGGGCGGCGAGCTGTTCGTCGGCCGAACCGGGGCGGTGCTGGGGTTTCCGCTCAACCCGTCGCACCCGGGCGCGATCCATGTCTTCACCCGCAACGGGGACGGCTGGCGCGAGAGCGCGACCATCACCTCCGACGACCTGACGCTGGGCGACCGGTTCGGCTCCGCGATGGCGGTGAATGGGAACCTGCTGGCGGTCGGGGCGCCGCGACACGGCGACAACGGCGCGGTGTACCTGTTCGAGCGAAAGGGATCGCACTGGACCCGGACGGCGCGGCTCGACGCGCCACCGGGCGGGAAAGGCGACGAGTTCGGGCTCGCGGTCGGGCTGGATGGGCCGTTGCTCGTGGTGAGCGCGCCGAGCGCCGATTCGTCGCGCGGCGTGGTCTACGCGTACCGGCGGGAACGGAGCGGCAGGTGGTCGGAGCCGATAGTGGTCGGCCGCGGAGCGGCGCCGCACGACCGGTTCGGACGCTCGCTCTCGATAGCCGGCAATCGACTGCTCATCGGCTATCCCGGTCCGGTGACCGCCGCGGCTCCCCCCGGACCACTTAGCGCCGGCGATCAGTTGGTGCCCAAGCCGGGTGGGGTGGGCATCTATCGGTTCGAGGACGGACGTTGGTCGGAGGAAGCCAAGCTCACGGCTGGCGCCGACCCGGTGCAAGGATTCGGCTTCGCGGCTCACCTCAGCGCCACCGAGGCGCTGGTGGGCATGCCGGGCGGCGCCGGCGCGGTCTACGTCTTTCGTTCAGCCGGGGGCAAGTGGAACCAGACCGCCAAGCTGGTCGCGGCTGCGCCCGATTCCAACGGCCTGTTCGGGTTCACGCTCGCGCGAGGCGATGGCGTTGTGTTCGTCGGTGCGCAGTCGGCGAACCAGGGGGTGGGCGCCGTGCACGTGTTCCGGCCCGACGGTGCCAGCTGGCGGGAAACGCAGGTGCTCACGACCAGGAAGAACGGTCTGCAGGCGCAGTTCGGCGGGTCGATCGCAGTCGCCGGCGATGTCGCGGTCGTGGGAAGCCCGCTCAACGATTTCTTCGAGGGAACAGCGATATCGTACGCCCGCGATCGCGCCACCGGGGAGTGGAAGGAACACGCCACCATCACCGACAAGCCGGTATCGCTCCCGGCGATCACCGGGCGGGAGCGGAAGTGCGAGTCCGGCAAGATCGCGATCTTCTCCTGCGAGCAGGTGGACCTCGAGGCATTCCTCCCCAATGCCGCGCTCGGCGCCAAGCGCGGCATCATGCTGAACGACATCTGGGGCTGGACCGATCCCAATACCAACCGCGAGTTCGCGTTGGTGGGACGGATGGATGGCACCGCGTTCGTGGAGATCACCAATCCCTCGAACCCGGTGTATCTGGGTGAGCTTCCGCTGCATCAAGGCGCCAACGCCAACCTCTGGCGGGGCATCAAGGTGTATAAGGACCACGCGTTCATCGTGGCCGACGGCGCCGGTCCGCACGGTATGCAGGTCTTCGATCTAACTCAGCTTCGCGACGTGAAACGTCCCCCGGTGACGTTCACCGAGACGGCGCACTACGACAAGATCTGGAGCGCGCACACCATCGCGATCAACGAGGAGACCGGGTTCGCGTATCCGGTCGGCAACAGCGCGGGCGGCGAGACCTGCGGCGGCGCCCTCCACATGATCGACATCCGGGACCCACGGAACCCCACCTTCGCCGGCTGCTACGCCGATCCGTCCACCGGCCTGCAGCGCACCGGCTATACCCACGAAACCCAATGCGTCTCCTACAAGGGGCCCGATCAGCGGTACCGGGGGCGTGAGATCTGCTTCAATGCCTCGGAGACAGCGGTCGGAATCGCGGATGTCACCGACAAAAAGGCGCCCAAGCCGATTGCAGTCGCATCGTATCCCAACACGGCGTACACGCATCAGGGCTGGCTCACGGAAGACCAAAAGTTCTTCTACGTGAACGACGAAGGCGATGAGATCGGCGGGCTGGTACCGCGAACCCGCACCCTGGTGTGGGACGTGTCGAACCTGGAGGAGCCCGTGCTGGCGAAGGAATTCCTGGGCGCCACATCCGCGACCGACCACAATCTGTACGTCCGCGGCAAGTACATGTACCAATCCAACTACGTGGCGGGGCTCCGGGTGATAGATGTCTCGGATCCGGCGAATCCGCGGGAGACCGCCTATTTCGACACGGTACCGTTCGGCGAGAACGTGCCGGGATTCGCGGGAACCTGGACCAACTATCCCTTCTTCAAGAGCGGAACCATCGTGGTCACCAGCATGCGCGAGGGTTTGTTCGTCCTGAAGCACCGGCCCCAGGAGCCGCTGACTCCATGACGGCGTTTCTGCTCCTCGCACCGCTGCTGCTGGGACCTCCGGATGGTCCGCTAGACCGATGGCCATCTGCCACGTCCTTCGCTTCCGCCGTCGCGCTCCACGGAGACGAGCTGTTCGTGGCCCGCACGGCGGCCAGCGATCCAAGGCCCGCCGCCGACGGACCGCGTGTCTTCGTGTATCGCAGGGCGAAGTCCGGCTGGGACGGCCGGGGGGAGATCGATCCTGGTGCCGGCGCGGCCGGCGGTTTCGGTGCAACGCTCGCAGCCGGGCGCGACCTGCTCGCGGTGGGGGCACCCGCCCAGGGCACGGGCGGCGTCGTCCTCATATACGAGCGGAGGAACGGCAACTGGGCCCTCGCCGCAACCCTGTCGGGGATCTCCGGATCCGTCGGCGATGCCTTCGGAGCAGCGCTCGCGCTCGACGGCGATCTGCTGGTGGTGGGCGCCCCCGGCGCCGATTCGGCGCGCGGGGTGGTGTACGCCTTTCGCCGCGACGCGCGTACGCGGCGCTGGTCCGGCGCGGCAGAGGTCGCGCGGGGCGAGACACCAGGCCGATTGCTCGGTGCTGCCCTCGCTGCCGCCCGCGGCAGGGTGCTGATCGGCGGCCCGGGGGTGCAGCGGAGCGCGGTCGCCGCGAAGGGCGTCGCGGTCATCTACCGCGCGGCGACCAACGGCGGTTGGACGGAGGAAGCCCGGCTCACAGCGCCCACCGATTCGGCCGCAGGCTACGGCACGAGCGTGCTGCTCGTTACCGACCAGGCATTCGTCGGCGCACCGGCATCGCGCCGTTGGGCGGGCGAGGTTTTCAGCTTCCAACGGAGTCAGAACGGGTGGCGGCCTGACGGCCGCATCGTTCCATCGGTGGCGGACTCCTTTACCGGGTTCGGCGCCGCGCTCGCGCGCGCGGGGCGAACACTGGTGGTCGGCGCACCGGTGGCCGGCCGTGGGCAGGGCCGGGTTCATCTCTTCGAGCCGGGCGACAGCGCATGGAATGAGACCCAGGTGCTGGAGCCGCCCGCTCCCTACGGAGGCAGCGAGCAGCGCGCGGGGTCCCGCCTTGCGGCCGGATCCGACCTCGTGGTCGCCGCGGCGCCCACGATGGACTTCGGGGAGGGTGCCGCCGTGGTCTGGTCCCGCGGCAACGATGGCCGCTGGGTTCAGGCGCCTGTCCTTACCGATGTCGCGTCCGCCTTGCCGGCCATCTGGGGCGGAGAGCGTCGCTGCGAGACCGGTCGTATCGACGCGTTCGAGTGCCGGCAGGTCGACGTGATGGCATTCATGCCCATTCACACCGTCGGCGGCCGGCGCGGTATCGAGCTGAACGGCATCTGGGGTTGGACCGACAGCGCCAGCGGCCGCGAGTTCGCGATCGTCGGCCGGATGGACGGCACGTCGTTCGTCGAGGTGACCGACGCGGCTCGTCCGCGTTACCTCGGGGAGCTGCCGATGCACGCCGGTGCGCGAGCGAACTTCTGGCGCGAGATCAAGGTCTACAAGGACCACGCGTTCATCGTCGCGGATGGGGCCGGCGCGCACGGGATGCAGGTGTTCGACCTCAGGCAGTTGCTGACTGCGACCGGCGAGCCCGCAACTTTCACCGAGACCGCGCACTACGACCGGATCGCGAGCGCCCACAACATCGTGATCAACGAAGAGACCGGATACGCCTATCCGGTGGGTGCCAACGGCGGTGGGGAAACGTGTGGCGGCGCGCTGCACATGGTAGACGTCAGAGACCCCCGGAAGCCGACGTTCATCGGCTGCTTCGCCGATCCTTCCACCGGCCTGCAGCGCACCGGCTACATCCACGATGCCCAGTGCGTCACGTATCGCGGTCCCGATGCCCGCTACCACGGCCGGGAGATCTGCTTCAACTCCTCGGAGACCGCTATTGGAATCGCGGACGTGACCGACAAGGCGAATCCGCGCCGGATCGCGGTGGCTTCATACCCCAGCGTTTCATACGCACACCAGGGCTGGCTCACCGAGGACCAGAGGCACTTCTTCCTCGACGACGAAGGCGACGAGCTCGCCGGCTCGGTGCCCCGCACCCGCACCCTCGTCTGGGACGTGTCGAAGCTGGACGAGCCCGTGTTGCTCACCGAATTTCTCGGCACCACCGCCGCGACGGATCACAACCTGTACATCCGCGGGAAGTACATGTTTCAGTCCAACTATGTCGCGGGCCTGCGCGTGGTCGACATTTCCGATCCGGCGCGGCCGCGCGAGACCGGCTATCTCGATACGGTGCCGTACGGAGAGAACAAACCGGGATACGCCGGCAGTTGGAGCAACTATCCCTTTTTCCCCAGCGGGACGATCGTGGTCACCAGCGGCCGGGAGGGGTTGTTCGTGGTCCGTCATCGCGCTGAGGAGCTGACGCCATGATACGCCTGGTCGTGGTGGCGGCGCTTGCGATCCACTCGCCCGAGCCTCCCGGCTCCCGTCTGTACGTCACCAACCAGGACGACGCCACGATCTCCGTGATCGACATGGCGACGAAGCGGGTGATCGAGACGGTCGATCTTCAGAGGCTGGGGTTCGGACCCACGGCCAAGCCGCATCACGCGCAGGTGGATACCGACGGGAAGCACTGGTACGCGACGCTGATTGGCGCCGGCAAGGTGCTCAAGTTCGACCGCGACAACCGGATTGTGGGGAGCGCGGATCTGGAAGTGCCGGGGCTCATCGCCCTGCACCCGACCCGGGACCTGCTGGTAGTCGCGCGCTCGATGAGCGCGGTGAATCCCCCCCGGCGCATCGCGCTCATCCGGCGGTCGGACATGAAGCTGCTCGACGAGATCGACATCTTCTTTCCCCGGCCTCACGCGCTGGTCACCGCCGGGAACTATGCCTACGTCGCGAGCCTCGGCGTGAACCAGCTGGCGAGCGTGAATCTCGATGACGGCAAAGTGACCCTCATCGACGTGGACGGGCCCCAGCACACCTTGACCCAGTTCGCCCTGTCCGCCGATCACAAGTGGCTGACCGCCACCGGCTCAACCAGCAACCGTCTACTGGTCTACAGCCTCGCGGATCCGGCCAAGCCGTCGCTCGCGCGGACCATCGACATGGAGAAAGGCCCGTTCGAAGCTGGCTTCACCTGGGATGGCCGCTGGATCGTGGTCACCAACCTGGATGCGAATGCGGTGAGCTTCGTCTCGACCGTGTCCTGGAAGGCCGAGCGGGTGGTACGCGACAGCGCGTTTCAGCAACCGCACGGAGTCGGGCTGGGTCCTGACGGAGCCTACGTCTACGTGAGCAATCGGTACCAGGCCGGCGGCGCGCACGACCACGAAGGGCACAAGCCGACCGGGGCGGGCAATGTCGTCGCCATCTGCATTCCAACCCAGTCCGTCGCGGCGGTGATCCCGACGGGGCATTACACGGCAGGGATCGGTATCGCCGCGCCAGGCAAGGCCCCCAAGATGCCCCAGCGGTGCGGTTGAACGGGCGAGAACAGGCGAGAGCAGGCGAGAACGGGCGAGAACGGCAGAGACGGGCCGCAGCGATGCTGCTGCTCGCGGTGGTGTCTGGGTGCTCGACCTCCTCTCGCCCGCTCTCACCTGTTCCCTCTGTCTCTCGACCGTTCCAGTACGTGTCGGCCATTCGTCCGTTCGAGGTACACGACTCGACGGGGCGGCCGCTCGACCTGGCCTTCCTGGGCGGGTTCAACACCCCGCGTCCGCAGCTGGTCGATGTGGATGGGGATGGCGATCTCGATTTGGTGCTGCAGGAGCTGACCAACCAGCTCGTGCTTCTGAGCAACGAGGGGGCCGCGGCCGACGGCATGCCGAGGTTCGCCCTGCGGAGCCGAGCCTGGGCCGCGCTTGAGGTCGGGGAGTGGTCGCGGTTCGTGGACGTGAACGGCGACCAACAGCCCGACGTCTTTGGTGAGCTCCCGTTCAGCTACCTGCGATACTGGGCGAATCAAGGCGGCACCGGGTTCACGGCGTACGCCGACTCGATCCGGGACACCGACGGTACCGCGATATTCTCCGACCGGCAGAACATCCCCCAGCTGGTGGACATCGACTGCAACCAGCGGCTCGATCTCTTCGTCGGCCGAATCACCGGCATCATCCTGCGGTACGAGGCGGACAGCACGCCGAGGCCCGGCGATTCCCGGGCGCCTCGATTCCGCCTCGTCACGGACCGGTTTGAGGACCTCGAGATCATCACGGGGCAGGGAAGCATGCACGGCGCCAACACGATGGCGTTCAGTGACGTGGACGACGACGGCGATCTGGATCTGATATGGGGTGATTTCTTCGAAGGCGGCCTCCTTCTCTTTCAGAACGACGG
>DASSUE010000273.1:0-8704 GCA_035707305.1 Gemmatimonadales bacterium | reverse complement strand
TTCGTGGGAGGCGCGGTCATCGCATTCTCAGCCTGTCGGGTTCAATTCGGCCGAGCGATCCACGATCTAAGTGCATCGATATCCTGGGTGCCGAGATATCCGTGGGTAGGCAGTGTCACGAGCCGGCGGGCCAGCTCCCGCGCGCCGGGAAAGGCATCGCCGAGATTGAGTCGCCGGTCCCCGAAACCCGGCAGGTCGGCAAGCGCCAGCGGATAGGAGGGCCAGATTCCGAGTCGCCGAGCGTTCGTCGACCGGGACGCAATCACCACATCGTCCCCGACGAGCACCGGCAGCCGCAGGTAGCCGGGGTCGGTGCCGGGGGGTGCGGTGACGCTCCGGAAGGAGGGTGCGTCCCGTAGGGCATCGAGGAGCCGCCGAGCGTTGGTGCGACGAGTCGCCGACTCCGCCGCCGTGAACGGCAACGTGCGCGCCAGCACGCCGAGGCTCAGCGCCGACATCGCGCCGGGGGCATGGCAACGACGGTAGATCGTTTCGCCCAGCCCGAGAAAGGGAAGCGAGGCGGGTAGGCCATACACCGCCGGCCGGGCGAACGCCCACTGGGCGAGGAGAGCAGCGGCGGTGCGCGCGCCCCCGCGCGCGGGTCGCAGCTCACCGGCCAAGGCGTCGAGTGCCGCCTCATCGCCCGCGACGTTCGCGAGCAGGGCGCCGCCCTGACCGGCGGTCATACCCTTCCCCCGCCCGAAGCTCAGGACGCCGAGCCGGCCGACCGCGCCCGCTGACTGCGACCCGATCCGCGCGCCCGCCGCTTGCGCCGCATCTTCGATCAGGATCGCGCGATGCTTCTGCAGGAGGGTGGACGTTGGATCGAGGCAGACCGGTACGCCGTACAGGTGGGCCACGACCACGCTGCCCGCGCCGGTGGCACTGAGCACTCGTTCCAGCGATACCGGATCCGGGGCGAGGGTGTGCGGGTCGACGTCATACAGGACGAACGGAATCCGCGCTCCGTCCACCGCGGTCGCGATGTCGTAGCAGCAAAACGCGGGCAGCGCCACCGGACCCTGGCGCTCCCGCGCGGCGAGCCCGATCGCGAGCGAGAGCGCGGATGTCCCGCTGTCCGTGAGCAATAGAGCGCGGGGGGCGTACTCCGTTTCCAGCCAGCCGATCACCGCGGCCCGGGCCGCGGCTTCGCCCATCACCGCTGCCCAGACCCCACCGGCAAGCGCACCGAGCGAAAGCGGCGACCGCGCCGGCGGCTGCGCCCGCACCTGCCTCATGGAATGAATCGAACTATGCGGGGACCCAGCGCCGTCGCCAGCCGGAGCGGCAGTCGCCGCCACAGCCGCGGCCCCCACGCGTACTTCGAGTCGGTCGGCGACGGCGTCCCGGCCGCATGCCCGCCGGCCTGCTGGTACCACCACAGCTGCTCGTCCCGCGAGCCCCATTGCCGCTTGAACCGGTGAGTGCCCCCGTCCGGCGAGCAGCGGCCGAAGTTGAACAGTGTCACGCCGTGCTGCACTGCACGTTCCATGAACGCCCAGTACAGCAGCATGTTGGGCGCGATCCGATTGTACTCGGTCAGCGACGACGCCCAGGTGAGCTCGAGCTCGTCGCCCCAGCGAAACCCGGCGCCGCAGGCGACCGGTCTCGACCCGTGATAGACACAGCCGAACCACGTCGTCTCGCCGAATCGCTCGGCGATCGCCCAGAAGAACCCACGCGGCATCGCCGGCGTGCCGAGGTCATGCATGTGCTGCGCGAACACGGCGTAGAACGGCTCCACCTGCTCGGGGCCGAACTGCACCGTGAGTCCTTCTTTTTGGGGGCGCTTGACCTGACTGCGAAGCTTCGAGCCCAACGCTTGCCAAAGTACGGCGGGATCGGAGGGCAGATCGAGCACCACAGTGATCTTGCGGTGCGACACCGCAAGATCGAGCGGAAGCGGTATCCGACTTCTCAGCTCCAGCAGCTTCACCCGCTCGGCGCGTGCCTGCTCACACGCGCGAGCGGCGAGCGCGCGGACTGCCTCACTGTCACCTAACGGGCCGCCGTAGTTCACGAACGGCATCGAGACCAGAAAGTGGCCGAAGAGAGCACTCCGAACCCGGACCAGCGGCAACACGGCCGTGGTTGCGCCGGCGGTCTCGGCGGCGAGATAGAGGCACTCGTGGCCGAGCGTGCGCTCGATCACGTCCTTCCAGGCATACAAATGAAAGTGGGTCCACCCGGGCTGGCCGCGCACGAAGCGGTCCCACTCTTCGGGTGTTCGCTGCCACAGGCTGATCTCGGTGCTCAAGCGAGCGAGTACCGCCGCTCCACCGACGTGAAGCGAAACCGGGCCAGCAGGCGCTCGAGCCGTGGCAGCGTGCGCCCGAGTCCGTTGTAGTGGCGAATCCGGGTGACCAGCGACACCGGGAGGCGCGGCTGGCTCTCGTCGATTTCCCAGGGATGGATGTAGAACATCGCAGACTCACCGTTCGCCGCGTGCTGGTCGAACGCGCGCTCGGTCAGCCGGTAGGGGAGCTGCCGCAAGTATCCTCCGCCGGCGGCCGGCAACCGAAAGCCCGCGATCGTGGTGGTTGCCATGGGCAGCTCGAGCAGCGTGCCGGTCGGCCGGCGGATCTGGTGCGGCGAGACCGGCGCCCCCGGATAGCCATAACCTGGCCGTCGGATAGGAAAGATGCTCGAGTCGTAGCGGTAGCCCTCGCTGATCAGCACGTCGAATGCCCACTCCGCTCCGGGCACGATCGAAAAGCTGGGAGCGCGAAATCCGATTACGCGCCTGCCGCTGACCTGCTCCAGCACGTCCCGGCATCGGTGCACGTCGTCGCGAAATTCGTCCTCGGACAGCGACGTCACTCGCCGGTGCCACCAGCTATGGGCAGCGATCTCATGGCCCTGGTCCGCGATGCGGCGCACCAGTGCCGGCTTTCGCTCCGCCAACCAACCTACCGTGAAGAACGTGCCGATCGCATCATGGCGGGCGAGGAGCTCGAGCAGCCGGTCAACGCTGGCTTCCACCCGGCTCGGCATCCGCTCCCACTCGGTGCGGGGCACGGCACGCTCGAAGGCGAGGACCTGGAAGTACTCCTCCACGTCCACTGAGAAGATTTGGGCGGGGAAGGCACTCATGGGCGGAATATAGGCGGCGAAATCGAAAGCCCCGGGGAGGTCGCCCGGGGCTCGCGAAGGGGAGAAACGTGTCAGCAGCTCAGACTAGCTCGTCGTCCTTGCGGCGCCGACGGAACAAGCTCGCGCCGCCCATGCCCACCAGGCCGGTTCCGAGCAACGTCATCGTGATCGGCTCGGGTATGACGGTCTCGCCACCGCCGCACTCGCCATTGGCGCCCGGCTGATTGGCGCTGGTCGTGCCGTTGAAGGTGATGTACAGCTTCGTCGAGCAGTCGTTGGGACCCTGCCCGGCGTGGATGCCCAGCACCGCGCCACTCAGGCCGAACGTGCCAGTATAGGTGAACACGAACGTGGTGGACTCGCCGGCATTCAGGCCGGCGTCCGCGTTGCCGTCGCGGGTAGCGCCCTCGTAGGTCCCGTTGTACTGGTTGTAGGGTGCGACGCCGTTGACGTCGTTGCAGTTGGGATCGCCGCCGCCGCCGTCGTTCTCGCAGAACTTCCAGTTGCCGTCGCCCGTCTCGCTGAAGAGACCGGTGAGCTCCATGTTGCCGGGCAGGTTGGCGAAGGCGATGGTGAAAAACGTGGACGAGAAAGTGGTGGACCCGTTGCCCGGGACGCTGCCGATGTCCAGCTCGAACTTGCCGGCGCCAAGATCCGTGATCTCGACCGACGCACAGGTGGCGAATGCGTTACCGCCACAGATGGTGCCGAAATCTGTAGCCAACGCGGCGGTGGACGACGAGACGGCGAGCACGGCTGCCGCCCCCAAAACTCGTAAGGTACGCACGTTTCCCCCTTCTGGCCTACGATGAGTAAGACGCCCTTGAACCCTTCAAGGCCCGGTGCAACCCCTTTGCACCCAAGCCTAAGTACACGATGGGATACAGCGTACCTTGCACCGCCGCCTTCACGAGCGCCCGCTTGAGACCGGTGCGAGCGACCGGTTGCCGAACTTGCTGCAGCGCGAACGGCACCGACAGCAGGTACAGCACACCGGCTACCAATAGCAGAACGCCGAGCAACAGGAACATTCCTGAGACGGCAAACAGCAACTTCCGGTGGCCCATCGCGACGGCCGACCCGAGCACTAATGCCAAGCCGAGGGTGGTGAGCGGCATGAAATCATAGGTCCGCTGCACCGTCGCGAATTCCCACCCTGCAACCCCAAAGGCCGGCGGCACGAATGCCAAGGCGATGTCCGTGAAGCCAACCACGAAAAACACCGCCCCGACCCAACCGAGCAACGACCATCCGAAGTCCGGCGCTGCGGCGAATCGACGAGGACCAGCCTTGCCCTCCTCTTCAGCCAGCAGGATCTTCGGAACGCTCAGTCGAGCCTCCTTGAGACCACCCACAGGGGACTGCGACCGCGCCTGCCGCCAGACCGCTTAGTGGCCCGGTCGCAGGAAACGGACCACCAGCGCCTGAGAGAAGCGCGTCTGCAACTTAAAGACCTATAACACTTTACTGCACCACGGACGAGCCGCATCGAGCTTCTGTTGCAGCACTCCCGCAGCAGCCTTTGGCTTGGAAGTGACAAGATAATGGTCGCATGAATTCTGGACAGTCCCGCCGGGGGTGGCGTGCCGTAACGGCTCTGGCACTCGCGGGTATCGCCGTCGTAACCCTGTCCCCACGGCCGGAGCAGGCGGAAACCGTCGCGCTGACCCCCTTTTGGTGCCTTCTCTGCGGCGACCTCGGGGCGGTGGACGTCCTGCTGAATGTCGCGCTGTTCGTCCCCCTCGGATTTGGCCTCCGGCGCGCCGGCCGCCCGGTTCGGCAGGTCGGACTACTGGCGCTGGGAACGAGCCTGACGGTCGAACTGCTCCAGATCCTCGTCCCCGGACGCGATCCTTCGCTCAGCGATCTGATCACCAACACCGCGGGTGGCGTCATGGGCGGCCTGCTCGCCGAGTGGGTTCCACTGTTCCTCGCGCCCGCTCCGCCGCTGGCCGGGTTTCTGGCCGCTGGGTGGGCGGTGGTCTGGCTGATCCAGAGCCTTCTCACGGCGGCCATCGTTACGCCCGCGCTTCCACCCGATTGGTTTTGGGGCCAGCTGGCGCCGGACCTGGCGCAATTCGAAAGGTTCCGGGGCCGCGTGGTGTCGGCCTCCGCAGGGCCTTACCCCATCCGGATACGCCGCCTGACCGCCACGGAGGCCATCCGCCGTGGGCTGCTGAGCGGAGACCCACTGGTCGGCGTTACCACCCCTGGCGACCACACCATCGGGCTGGCTCCGATCGTGAGCATCTTCGACCAGCATCACCGCGAGATCGCCTTGTTGGGCCGTTGGGGCGACGACCTGGTCTACCGGCTCCGCACCCGGGCGTTCGACGCTTTGCTTCGCCCGCCCGCGATTCGGCTGACCGGGGCCTTCGGGGGACGAGATTCGTCGCTGGTGGGTGTGGCCGGGCGCTACGATCCCTCCGGCGCGACCTTCGTCGTTGCGTTGGAGGCGAATGGTACCCGGGCCGAGCGGCGCGTCCCGCTGAGTGCGCAGTGGGGATGGATGCTGCTGGTGCCGTTCGCATATGCGTATGGCCCCGAAGGGCCGATCGCCACCGCGGTCTGGATTTTCGGGTGGATGGTGCCGCTGGGATTCTGGGGCTGGAGGTCAGGCCGGCTGGGGGCTGCGGCAGGGCTCGGCCTCCTGGCCCTGGGCCTCGGCGTCGTGCCGCGGGTGTTCGGACTTCAAGGTGCGGCAGGTGGCGAATGGCTCGCCGCCCTGGCCGGCTTTGGGCTAGGTGCGCTGGCCGGCGTCAGCCGCCCAGCGCCCGCAGCGCTGCTTCGCCGTAGAACAGCTTGATGTACTTCGACTGCTGAACAGTGAGCCGCCGGACCGCCCAGGCCAGATGCACGAAGTGCGGCTCGTGGGGCGGAACGTGCGGGTGCATGCCGCACTCTTCGGGCAGATGATTGCCCTTCCGTGTGTTGCAGCTGCTGCAGGCCGTCACGACATTGGTCCAGTCGTTGTCCCCTCCGCGAGACAGCGGGACCAGATGATCGCGGGTGAGACACTCCCGATGGCGCAGTTCCGCCTGCCCCCGCTGGCAATACTGGCAGCGGTAGTGATCTCGCGCGAAGAGAAAGGTATTGGTGACCTGGCGGCGGAAGCGGCGGGGAACGTGGACGAATTTGACGAGGCGGATGATGGCTGGTTTGGGAAGCGTGAGTCTTTCGCTGCGGACGACATCGATGCCGTCCGCCTCGACAATCTCCGCTTTCCCCTCGATCACGAGCCGGAGCGCCCGGCGCACGGGCACCATCGTGAGCGGCTCGAATGAGGCGTTCAACGCCAGACAACGCACGGATTGATTCTCCTCGCAACCTCTGAAATCGTACCAAGCCGGGCGTCTGCCGGGCAAGGGAGCGGGGTTACTTGAGCATCCCCTCGATCCGCCGTGCCACCACCTGCCGAAGGCGCTCGCTGCGGGTGATGACCAGCACCGTGTCGTCTCCCGCCAGGGTTCCCATGATCTCGTGCCAGCCGGCCTGGTCCAGCGCCGCCGTGACCGCGCCGGCCGACCCACTGGCCGTCTTGAGCACCAGAAAGGGGCCGACCCCGTCCACGCTGACCAGAAGCGCGGGGAGGACGTGGCCCAGATCGGGACGCAGGTTGCCGTCGGTCGGATGGGCGTAGTACGCCCCGTGTTGCTGGTCGGTGAGCTTCGCGAGACCGAGCTCGCGAATATCCCGTGACAGGGTCGCCTGCGTCACCGCGAACCCCTCCCCCGCGAGAGCGTGTCGCAGATGTTCTTGATTCTGGATGCGTTGCTCGCGGACGATCCTGAGAATCGCGGCCTGCCGCTGAATCTTCATCCGGTGGCTCTCCGGTAGACCTCCCGACCTCCGACGAACGTTGCGCGCACCCCGCCCGGCCCCGCGGCCAGCGCCCCGGCCGCCGGATCGGCGGGATCTCCCACCAGATCCACGATCGCGATATCGGCCCGCTTGCCGGCGGTGAGCGTGCCGATCTCGCGATCGAGTCCGAGCGCGCGGGCGCCGCCCAGGGTGCACAGCGCCAGCGCGTCGGCCGCCTCGAGGCCCCCGATCGCCTGGGCCTCCCGCGCGTCAGCGAACAGATCCAGCGGCGTCACGCTGGCCACCGAGTCGGTGCCGATTCCGACCCGGAGGCCGGCCGCGAGGAACCTGCCGAGCGGCGCGGTCCCGTGCCCGTGGCGCCGATTCGCGCGGGGACAGTGGGCGATCGCCGCGCCCGCGCGGCGCAGTCGCTCCAGGTCGGCCCCATCCACCTGGACCGCGTGGATGCACAGCGTGTCGGGCCCGAGCGCGCCTTCATCGTCCGCCAGTTGGACCGGCGTCGGGCCGGGGGCTGGCACCGGGATGCCGCGGCGGCGCCATGCATCCGCGAATGGACCCGAGGCGGCGCGAACAAGGTCCACCTCCGCGGTTGATTCCGCTAGATGCAGCGCGATTGGCAGTCCCTCGGAGCGGGCCCAGCGGCTGACCGCGCGATAAAGCGCTCGGCTCACCGTGAAGGGCGCGTGCGGCGAGACGCCGATACGGACGCGAGCGGATGCATGATGGCGGACGGCTTCTACCGACCGTCGCAACTGGTCGAGACTCGCTTCGCATTGATCTGGATGAGGGCCGAACACCTCTTGATACACCACGCCCGATGCACCGAGCTCGGCCAGGGCCCGCGCTACGACTCCGCGGTCACCCGTGTCGGCGACCGTGGTGACGCCGGACGCCCAGCAATCCCGCACGCCACGCTTGGCCGCCTCGAGATAAGCCTCGGTGCTCCGCTCCTCCTTGAGCGCGCGCAGCCGAGCTATCCAGTCGACGAAGTCGTCGTCCGGAACCCGTCCGTCGAAGTCGGTCAGCTCGAGGTGGGTGTGGGTGTTGACCAGGCCAGGCACCAGCGCCGACGCCGGCTCATCCACCTGACGCACCCCGGCGGGCGCCGGCACCTCCGCGGCCGGCCCAACCCGCTCGATGAAACCATCGGGGCCCACCAGTACGGCGCCACACTCGATGGGCTCGCTATCCACCGGCAACACCCAGCCGGCGGTGAGCCGGACGGCGGGCATGGCTACTGGGGCGGCCGCTGCGACGAAGGTGGTGGTCCGGCGCCGCCCATCACTCCGCCATTCGACGGCGGCGAACCGGACTGCTGCTGAGTCGTTTCCCGGTCCGGCGGGGTCGTCCCACCCAGCGTTCCCGCCGGCCGGGGCGAACCGTCGGGCGGCGGCGGCGCCGTGGGAGAAGGCGCCGTACCACCCAGCGGATTAGCGCCCCCCACGTTGAACGGCGAATGCACCGGGCAGAACCCCGTCGGCTCAGTACCCGGGATGAACGACTCGATGTAGTGCACTTCCTTGGGACAGAACGGCGTCGCCTTGTAGCCGGTGGTCCGGTCGATGTCCAGCGCTGCCAGCGTCTCCGGCCGGGGCCAGACGGCCGGCGTGGCGCGTCGCTCGTACACCTCTTTCATCATGTCGGTCCAGGCCGGCGCCACGAGAATACCGCCCTGGGCATTGGCCTTGATCTTCTTCGGCTGGTCGAACCCGATCCACATGCCGGTGACGAGATCGGGCGTGAAGCCGATGAACCACACGTCGAAACCGTCGTTCGTCGTGCCGGTCTT
>DASSUE010000272.1:0-6020 GCA_035707305.1 Gemmatimonadales bacterium | reverse complement strand
CATCCGCGCCACCGCCCCCAGCGTGTAGCCCAGCGCCATCACCGCGAACCAGGGCACCAGCGGATAGATGATCGGCGGGTTGGGCACGTGGATCACACTCCAGATCCAGTCGCCCGCGGTCAGCGGCGGCGCTCCATCGGCGAACGATGAAAATGGGGCGGGGCCGATGCCGTCCAGCAGGTTGTGTCCCGCGATCACCAGCACGGCCAGCACCAGCAGCACCCGCTGCGGGAGGAAGATGAGGCCGGCCAGCAGGACCATCGACCAGCCGATGGCCCAGATCACCTGCAGGAACATGAAGTTGTAGTCGAAGTTGAAGAAGAGCGCGAAGCGCACCAGCGTCAGCTCGACCACCACCAGCCACAGCCCTCGCGTCACCAGAAACCGGGCCACCTCGGTACGGCTCCGGCCGCGAGTGCCGTACAGGTACGCGCCCATCCCCGCCAGAAACACGAAAGCAGGCGCGCAGAGATGCGTGATCCACCGGGTGAGAAAGACCGCCGGCGTGGTTTGCGTGAGATCGGTGGGGTCGTAGATCAACGCGTCGTGGTGGAAGAAGTCGCGAACGTGGTCCAGCGCCATGATGACCATGACCAGGCCCCGCATGAGGTCGAGAGCATCGAGACGGGTTCGCTGGCTGGGGGCCTGCGCGGGCAGACCGACGGCTGGCGCCGGCGGGGCGGCTGATACGGTCACGCTCGAAACCTCCGAAGTGCGGACGATGCCGGCCGTCGGTGGACGGCTGGTGCGACACGAATATCGCAGCCCGGGTGCGGTCGCCAAGTGGCAGCCCGAGCGGGCCGCTGTCAGCCCGGAGGGAAGCCCGGCGTCGTCCCGTCGCCGGGGCGGTGGGACCCTGGCGGAAGCTCAACCCGCGCCACACCTTACACTCCTCGCTTCCGGACCTCCTCCGATGCGCATCCTGGAACGCTCGGTCTACGTCGGCCCGAGCATCTACGCCCATTTCCCTGTCATCAAGCTGGAGCTCGACCTTGGCACGCTGGAGGATTGGCCCACCGCGCGCCTGGGTCCGGCCTTCACGGACACTCTCCTTACGGCGTTGCCCGGCCTTCGCGAGCATGGCTGCTCCTACGGCGAGCCGGGTGGCTTCGTCCGCCGTCTCACGGAGGACGAGGGCACCTGGCTGGGACACGTCCTGGAGCACGTCGCGATCGAGCTTCAGAACGTGGCCGGCGAGACGGTGACCTTCGGCAAGACCCGGTCGTCCGGGGTTCCGGGTCACTACCACGTGGTCTACGAGTACGAGCAGCAGGACGTCGGCCTCGAAGCCGGCCAGCTCGCGTTGACCTTCATCGGGAGCCTCCTCCCCGAGGCTATCCGGCCCGCGGGGCTGGTGCGGAAGGGTTTCGACTTCGCGCGGGAACGCGACGATTTCATTCGGTTCGCTCAACGCCGCGCGCTGGGCCCGAGCACGGCTTCGCTGGTGCATGCGGCCGAGGCCCGCGACATCCCGTGGATCCGGCTCAACAGCCAGAGCCTGATCCAGTTCGGTCACGGGCGTTATCAGCAGCGGATCCAGGCAACGGTCACGAGTCGGACGCCGCACATCGCGGTGGAGCTCGCGTCCGACAAGGAGGAGACCAACAAGATCCTGGGTCAGCTGGGGCTGCCGGTGCCGCAGCAGCGGCTGGTGCAACGCGAGGATGATGCGGTGCGCGCCGCCGACACCATCGGCTATCCCGTCGTCGTCAAGCCGTACAACGGCAACCACGGCAGGGGCGTGGCGCTCAATCTCCGCACCGCGGAGCAAGTGCGCGCGGCGTTCCCGGCGGCGCAGCAGATCAGCCGGAGTGTGGTGGTGGAGAAGTTCGTGACCGGCGACGATCACCGGATGCTGGTAGTGAACAGCCAGCTCATCGCGGTGTCCCGCAGGCTGCCCGGACACGTGGTGGGGGACGGCCGGAGCACGATCGAGCAACTCGTCGATACCGTGAATCAAGATCCGCGCCGGGGGATCGGGCACGAGAAGGTGCTCACGCGCATCGAGTTCGATGTGCAGGCCGACCGGCTCTTGGCCGAGCGCGGCTACACTCGGCAGTCGGTGCCCGCCAGCGGAGAGATGGTGCCGCTCCGGCTCACGGCCAACCTCTCCACCGGTGGCACCGCCGAGGACGTGACCGACGTCGTGCATCCCGATAACGCCGAGATGGCAGTCCGCGCCATCAAGGCGATCGGGCTGGATGTGGGCGGGGTGGACTTCCTTTCATCCGACATCACCGAGTCGTACAAGGACATCGGCGGCGCGATCTGCGAGGTCAACGCGGCGCCCGGATTCCGCATGCACATCGCCCCGAGCTCCGGCAAGGCGCGCGACGTGTCCGGCGCGGTGATGGACATGCTGTTCCCGCCGGGAACGCCGAGCCGGATTCCGATCGCCGCGCTGACGGGTACGAACGGGAAGACCACCACCGCCCGCATGCTGGCGCACATCCACAAGCTGGTCGGCCATCACGTCGGGTTGACCACCACCGATGGGGTGTACATCGACGGGCAGCGCACCGTGGAAGGTGACATGACCGGTCCGGTGGCGACCCGGATGGTCTTGAGCGACCCGTTCGTGGACGTGGCCGTGCTGGAGCTCGCGCGGGGCGGGATGCTGCGCGCGGGGATGGGGGTCCGGTGGTGCGACGTGGGTGCGGTGCTCAACGTGCAGGGCGACCATCTCGGCCTCCGAGGCGTGGAAACGCTCGACGAGCTGGCCCGGGTGAAACGCATCGTGGTGGAGGTCGCGCGTGACACCGCCGTGCTCAACGCGGATGATCCGCTCTGCCTCCGGATGGCCGATTACACCGAGGCCAAGCACGTCTGCTACGTGACGATGAACCCGCAGCACCCGCTGGTGCGGGAGCACATCACGGCGGGCGGCCGTGGCGTGGTGCTCGAGCAGGGCATCAAGGGCCAGATGATCACGATCTACGACCACGGCGCCCACATTCCACTGCTGTGGACCCATCTGATCCCGGCGACCCTGGAGGGGCGGGCCACCCACAACGTCCAGAACGCCATGTTCGCGGCGGCGATGGCGTTCAGCATGGGGGTGAAGCTGGAGGACATCCGGCACGGCCTCAGGACCTTCCAGACATCGTTCTTCCAGGCTCCCGGGCGGATGAACGTGTACGACGAGCACCCCTTCAAGGTGATCGTGGATTACGGACACAACGCGCCGGCCGTGGGACTCATGGCGGAGCTGGCGCGGAAGCTGGATGTCGCCGGCCGCCGCATCGTCGTGCTGGCAGCTCCGGGAGACCGGCGGGACCAGGACATCGCCGACACCGCCCGCGCCGCGGCGGGCAGTTTCGATCACTACATCTGCCGGCGGGACGACCGCCCGCGGGGGCGCGGCCCGGATGAGGTCCCGCGGATGCTCCGCGAGGCGTTGATCGGCAAAGGCGTGCCGGCGGATGCGATCGAGATGATCCCGGACGAGCAGGAGGCCCACCAGCGCGCGCTCGCCATGGCCGAGCCGGGTGACCTGGTGCTGTTGTTCGCCGACGCGCTGACCCGCACCTGGAAACAGGTCATCAACTTCAAGCCCGACGGGACCCCGCCCAAACCGCCGGAGCGGATCCGCGCGGCGGCCATCACGCTGCCCGAGCTGCCCGCCGTCGAGGTGCCCTCGCTGAATGGGGACACGCTGGTGCGAGATGAGCGCGGCGTGCGGCTCGCGCGGGAAACCGAGGACTGAGCGGACCCGCGCACGTGGAAGCGATCGCGTCGCCGGCGCGAACCGATTCGCGCCGGCTCACCGGACCCAGCCGGCTCCTGCCCCGGGCGGGCGCCGTGATCGAAGTGACGCTGCCCGAGGCCGAGGCCGACCGCATCGTGGCCGCCTGGCGGCGGCAAGCTCGTCGTCTGCTGGATGCACTGGGATGGGACGAAGAGTTCGGCGAGCTGCGGTGGCCCGGCGGCGCCAGCCTCGCGTTCACCGCGCCGCCCGACGCGCTCTATTCCGCCACCGAGGTGAACGAGTGGGCCTGGGATGCGGCGCTCGCCACCGTCGCCGGCGGGCCGGAGCCGTCGGCCAACGACGCCGCGGCCGCGCTTTCCGAACGGATCACGCGGGAACGAAATCCCGCCCTCATCGCGTTGCGGGACGCCGCCACGCAGCACGGCGTTTCCTTCCTGTCCGACAGCCGCAATGTGTCGGTGGGCCTGGGGGCGGGGTCCATGACATGGCCGCTGGAACGCATCCCCGCGGCAGCAGCGGTTCCCTGGCCCGAGGTGCACGACGTCCCGACGGTGCTGGTCACCGGTTCCAATGGGAAGACCACCACCGTACGGCTCCTGGCCGCGCTGGTTGCGGCGGGCGGGCGCGTGCCGGGGCAAACCTCGACCGACGGGGTGGTCGTGGCGGGCGAGGGGCTCGCGCAAGGCGACTACGCCGGGCCGGAAGGCGCCCGCCTCCTGCTTCGCGACCGCCGGGTCGAAGTCGCCATCCTCGAGACGGCGCGGGGAGGGATTCTGCGGCGCGGCCTCGCGGTGGAGCGGGCCGACGTCGCGGTCGTCACGAACGTGGCGGAAGATCACTTCGGGGAGTTCGGCGTGTTCGACTGCGCCGGCCTGGCCGAGGTCAAGCTCGTGGTCACGCGGGTCGTGCCTCGATCCGGCCGGGTGGTGCTCAATGCGGACGACCCCTGGCTGGTCCGCGGTGCCTCCCAGGTGACGGCCCCGATCGTCTGGTTTGCGTTCGACTCGACGAATCCTACCGTGAGGGCTCACATCGGTGCCGGCGGCGACGCGTGCCTCGTGGAGGACGGCACGTTCGTACTGGTGCGCGGTGGCGTCCGAGAAACGGTCGCCCCGGTGGCTGCACTCCCGATCACCTTCGGCGGCGCGGCCCGCCACAACGTCGCGAACGCGCTCGCCGCCATCGCAGCCGCATCCGCGCTCGGCGTGCCTACCGCCGCGATCGCCCGCGGCCTGGAGCGATTCGCCGGATCGCCGGCGGACAACCCCGGCCGGGCCAACGTCTTCGAGGTCGGTGGCGCGCGTGTCGTGGTGGACTTCGCGCACAATCCGCACGGCATGACCGCGCTGGGCGACATCGCGTCGGCGCTCCGGCGCGGCCGCACGCTGGTGGCGCTGGGGCAGGCAGGCGATCGGGACGACGAGTCCATTCGCGAGCTCGCGCGGGCCGCGTTCGCGCTCCGGCCGGATCACGTGATCGTGAAGGAGATGGACAAGTACCGGCGGGGGCGGGCGCCGGGAGAGGTGCCGCAGCTCATCACCGCCGAACTGCGCCGGCTCGGCCTGCCCGCGGACGCGATCTCGACCGCGCCCGACGACATGGGGGCGCTCAAGCGTGCGCTCGATTGGGCCCGCCCGGGGGACCTGCTGCTGGTGACGATCCATGTGGACCAGCGCGAAGCGCTGGCCCTCTTGGCGAACCTGGCGTCGCGATGAGCGGCTAGACGACCCTGAGCTTCCACCTCCCGCGCCGGAACAACACCCAGCTGACCGCCGCGGTCATCGAGTAGGCCCCCGTGATCGCCGCGAACACGCCCACCGGTCCGACACCCAGCGGCACCGCGAGCAGCCACGCCAGCGGGATTTCGAACAGCCAGAAGCAGCCGAGGTTGATCCAGGTGGGGGTCCAGGTGTCCCCCGCGCCGTTGAATGACTGCTCCAGGATCATCCCGTACGCGTAAAGCGGAAACCCGAGACTTACGATCCGCAGGCAGTTCTCGGCGTACTCGGAGACCGCCGGGTCGTTCGTGAACAGCGCGACAATGGGGCCCGCCCCCAGCACGAAGACCACGCCGATCGAGCCCAGGAACGCGAAGTTGTACCCGGCCGCGATCCACACGGCGCGCTCCGCCCGATCGGGCTTCTTCGCGCCGAGCGCCTGGCCCACCATGGTCGCGGCGGCGTTGCCGAGACCCCACGACGGGAGCAGCGCGAAAATCACGATCCGAATCGCGATCGTATATCCCGCGAGCGCCGCATCACCGAAGGTCGCGAGCACCCGGACCAGTCCAATCCAGCTCGCGGTCGCGACG
>DASSUE010000271.1:0-3956 GCA_035707305.1 Gemmatimonadales bacterium | reverse complement strand
ACCGGCGAAGTCATCGGTGAGATCCTCCGAGCAGGAGACCGGTTGCTGGTTGCCCGTGGTGGCCGGGGGGGCCGGGGGAACGCGCGGTTCGCCACCGCCACGCATCAGGCTCCGCGGGAGTGGGAGCCGGGCGAGGCCGGCCAGGAGCGAACGCTCGAGCTGGTGCTCAAGCTCATCGCGGACGTCGGCCTGGTGGGCGAGCCGAACGCTGGCAAGAGCACACTGCTCTCGGTCGTCTCCGCCGCAAGGCCCAAGATCGCCGACTATCCGTTCACAACGCTGGAGCCGAATCTCGGCGTCGTGGCCCTGTCCGATCAGCGGTCATTCGTGATGGCCGACATCCCGGGCATCATCGAAGGCGCGCATGCCGGCAAAGGTCTCGGCCTCCGCTTCCTGCAGCATGTCGAGCGAACCCGCGTGCTCGTGTTCCTGGTGCCGCTGGACGCGCCCGATCCTGAGTCGGCATACCAGCGGCTGCGGCGCGAGGTGCGGCAATACAGCGCCACGCTGTACGCCACGCCCCATGTCGTAGTTCTCACTAAGCAAGACGTATTGCCGGCTGGCGCGCCAATGCCCACGGTGGCGGCACCCGATGCTGCGGGCCTGCTGATCATCTCGAGTGTGGCCGGTACCGGTCTCGAGGACCTGAAGGAGTTTCTGTGGCGGATGGTCCAGACGGCCCGCACGACGCAGGCCGCCCAAACGGACGACTGGACGCCGAGCGCGCCGCCTGGATTGCCGTCGCGCTGACGCCGGGGATCGGCGCGGCTCGACTCGCCGCTCTGTTGACCGAATTCGGGTCCGCGTCCGCCATCCTCGATGCGCCCGGCTTCGCGCTTCGACACGTTCCCGGGGTCGGCGCGGCGCTCCGTGCCGCCCTGCGGGCGCGAAGTACACGGGACGGCGAGCAGGTCGTCGTCGCCGCGGCGGCGGTGGGCGGGCGAGTCCTGATTCCTTCGGATCCGGAGTTTCCGGCTTGCCTTCGCGAAGTTGACGAGCCACCGGCGGTCCTGTTCGCCCGCGGCCGGGTCGATCTTCTCCAGCGGCCCGCCATTGCCGTGGTGGGAAGCCGGGATCACACGCGGTACGGCGCCGATGTCTGTCGCGCCGTGGCCGTGCATGTCGCCGGCGCCGGGGTGGTCGTCGTGAGCGGCATGGCGCGGGGGTTGGATGCGATTGCCCACGCCGCGGCTCTGGATGCCGGAGGCAGGACCATCGGTGTGCTTGGCAATGGCCTCGGCGTGGTCTATCCGGCTGCGAACCGCGCGCTGTACGATCGCGTCGCTGCCGAGGGGCTGCTGCTCACCGAGTTTCCGCCAGGCGACAAGCCGACGGCCGGCAGCTTCCCCCGCAGAAACCGACTGATCAGCGGGCTGGCGCGCATCACCGTTGTGGTCGAAGCCGCCGCCGGCTCGGGAGCTCTGATCACCGCGGGCACGGCGCTGGAGCAGGGACGCGAAGTCGCCGCGGTTCCCGGTCCCGTCACCAGCGAGACGTCGGTCGGCTGCAATCGTCTGATTCGGGACGGCGCAACACCGCTGCTCGATCCGACGGATCTCCATCCCTTCTATCCTGAGATCCGAGCCTGGCCGCTTCCGGCCGCCGACCCGCCGGGCGTTCGCGCGCTGCCGGACGGACTGTCCGCGGCGGAACGAACACTGGCGGAGCTGCTGACCCGCGCGCCGGCCCACATTGACGCTCTGGCCCGGGAACTTGAACGGCCGGTCGGTCTGCTGCTGTCCCAGCTGGGCGTGCTCGAGATCGCGGGCGTGGTGGAACAGCGCCCGACGGGCATGTTCCGTCGAGTGTAGCGAATGCATTTGTACCTTCACGTCCCTTTCTGCGCCCGCCGGTGCAGCTACTGCGACTTTGCCATCGCCGTGCGCCGGACGGTTCCGGCAGAGCAGTATGTCGCGGCCGTTCGCCGTGAATGGGAGGCGCGGCGGGCGCATCCCGCGTGGTTGGATTCACCGGTGGTCGATTCCATCTACTTCGGTGGGGGAACCCCGTCTCGGCTTCCTCCGGAGGACCTCGCTCGCTTGATCGTCACTATCGCGGCCGATCGCCCCCTCGCTCCTGGCGCCGAGATCACCCTCGAGGCCAATCCGGAGGACGTGACGAGCGCAGCGGCGGCGGCCTGGCTGGCCACTGGAATCAACCGCCTCTCCCTCGGCCTGCAGAGTTTCGACGACAATGTGCTTCGATGGATGCACCGCACTCACGACTCGTGCGCGGGGCCGCGAGCCGTCACCGCGGCGCGCCGGGCAGGGTTCGACAACCTCTCGCTCGATCTCATCTTCGGGCTTCCGTCCCAAGTCGAGCGAGACTGGGTGGACGACCTCTCCCGGGCGATCGGGCTCGAGCCCGATCATTTGTCCCTGTATGGGCTCACGACCGAGGCCGGCACGCCGCTCTCCCGCTGGACCGCCCGGGGGGAAGTGCGGCCGGTTGACGAGGCGCAGTACACCGACGAGTATGTGGCCGCTCACCGCGCACTGACCCAGGCGGGATTCGAGCATTACGAGGTCTCAAATGCTGCCCGGCCGGGCCGCCGGGCGCGTCACAACGCAGCATACTGGGCCAGGGCGCCATACCTGGGCCTTGGCCCGTCCGCCCACAGTGCGGCGAGTGGGGAGCGGTGGTGGAACCTGCGCGAGTGGTCGGCTTACGCACGGGCGGTCGAGGAGGGCAGCGACTGCGTGGCTGGTCGCGAGTCTCCCGGGCCGGACGCCGTCCGGCTCGAGGAGCTATATCTCGGGCTCCGCACCTCCGAAGGCGTGCCAGCCGCGCTGGTGCCAGGCCCGACGCTGGCCCGGTGGACCCGCGATGGCTGGGCCACCGCGGCCGAGGGACGCGTCAGACTGACAGTGGACGGCTGGCTTCGGCTGGATGCACTGGTGGCGTCCGTCTGAGCAACGTCTCTACATTTCCGGCATGTCCCCGGGCGAACAGTTGTCGGAACGCGAGCTTCGAGTCCTCGAGGCCGTAGTGCAGACGTACATCGAGACGGCGGAACCGGCTGGCAGCCAGACCATCGCGCGCCGGTTCGGTCTCGGGGTGTCTCCGGCGACCATCCGCAACGCCATGAGCGAGCTGGAGGACAAGGGATTTCTGTATCATCCCCACACCTCGGCGGGCCGGGTGCCCACCGAGCGGGCCTATCGGCTCTACGTGGATGGTCTCCTGCGCGGCTCCCGGCGGCCGTCGCCCAGCGACCGCCAGGCGCTCGAGATGGAGATCGAAGGATCGCGCAGCACGCTCGACGAGATTCTCCGCCGCGCGGCACAGGTACTCGGCGTCCTCACGCAAGAGCTGGGCGTGGCCGTATCACCCGCGTTCCATGATCTGGTGCTGGAGCGTCTGGAGCTGGTCGGCGTATCCTCCGACCGGCTGCTCCTGGTGTTCAACCTCCGGGGCGGCGTGGTCCGCACGATATTCGTGCAAGTCGGTGGCGTCCTCATCGCGCCGGCCTCGGTGCAGCGGGTCGCGCAGCTCCTGAATGAGCGCCTGAGTGGGCTCCGGCTGGGACAGATCCGCGAATCGCTGGTCGAGCGGCTTCGCGATGCCGATGTTGCTCCCGGCCACCGCGAGCTCCTGAACATCTTCATCGCCGAGCGAGACGACATCTTCGACTTGTCCCGGGACGCCAGCTCGGTGGTGCTTGGCAGCGCGCAGATGCTGGCGGAGCAGCCGGAGTTTGCGTCCAACGCGGCTATGCGAGGTCTGCTCCACCTCACGGAGCGCCGGGACCTGCTTCGTCAGGCGCTCGACGCCCGCCGGCAGGCGGGCCTCTCGATCACCATCGGTGGCGAAAATCTCGACCCGCGGCTGTGTGACTTCACGCTGGTCACGTCTTCCTACCAGGCGGGCGACCTGAAGGGCGTGATCGGCGTGATGGGGCCCACCCGCATGCCGTACGAGAAGATCATCGGGCTCGTGGAGCACACGAGCCGCCT
>DASSUE010000270.1:0-7194 GCA_035707305.1 Gemmatimonadales bacterium | reverse complement strand
GTGGGCGCTCGGCCACCACGATGTCGTGCGGGTCTGCGCCAGCATGCCGCCGGACAACGCCGCGGCCATCCGGGTAGCCCAGAAGATCGGCATGCGCCTGCTGGGTACGGTCTGGGAAGAAGACCTCGACGACGTGCTGCTCTACGGCATCGAGCGTCCCTAACGCCGGCTCAACCGCCGCGCGCCAGCATCCGCCCGATCGGCTTCACCAGCAACGCCAGCACCAGGCCGGCCACGATCGCGAATCCGCCGATGCCGCCGAACAGCATTGGAAGCGAGATCGCCTCGTACTGCGCCGCCGCGAGGCCTCCCAGATAGTTCCCCACGGCCAACGAGACGAACCAGACGCCCATCATCAGACCGACGACCCGCGCCGGCGCCAGCTTGGTCGTGGCGCTCAGCCCCACGGGGCTCAGGCACAGTTCGCCGATCACATGGAGGAGATAGGTGAGCACCAGCCACGCGGGGCTCACGCGCCCCCCGCCGGCCGCCAATCCCGCCGCGGGTACCAGGAGTACGAACCCCAGTCCGACGAATACCAGACCGAGCACGAACTTGGCGGGGCTCGTCGGCTCGCGGTCGCCCAGGCGGATCCACAGCCAGGCGAACACCGGAGCGAGGAGGATGACGTAGATGGGCGGCAGGGACTGGTACCACGACGCGGGGATGCTGAACCCGAAGATCCGGTTGTCGGTATTTCGTTCGGCGAAGAGGTTGAGCGTCGACCCCGCCTGCTCGTAGACCGCCCAGAAGATCACCGACGCCACGAACAGCACCACAATCGTCACCAGCCGCTTCCGCTCGGCGGGCGTCCACTCACCCGAGGTGAAGAGCCGGCCGAAAAAGCCGAACGTGACCGCCAGAAGTGCAATGCCCACCGCGTTGCCCACGCCCTCAGGCGTGATCCGGACGGTGCCCGCCGCGACCAGCCCGGCGAGCAGCGCGACCGCGACCGCGATGCCGATCCCCCAGCGCGCGAGTGTGCGCCGGTTCCGCTCCCGGCTAGCCGCGTCGCCGGCGCCGCCTGGGTGCATGCCCGCATCGCCCAGATACTTCCAACCGGCCAAATACTGCAGCAGGCCGAAGAACATCCCGATGGCCGCCATAGCGAAGCCCCAGTGCCAGGCACTCTCCGGCGCGATGCCGGCCGCCGCGAGAATGCCACGGAACTGCGTGCTCTGAGCCAGCCACCCGCAGACCAGCGGCGCGAAGAACGCACCAAGGTTGATCCCCATATAGAAGACCGAGAAGCCAGCATCGCGGCGATGGTCCTCGTCCTGGTACAGCTGACCGACCATCACGCTGATGTTCGGCTTGAGCAGCCCGGTGCCGCAGATGATCAGGACGAGTCCGGCGTAGAACGTCGCGAGCGCGGGCACGGCGAGACAGATGTGCCCCAGCATAATGAGCACGCCGCCATACAGCGTCGCCCGGCGCTGGCCGAGAAACCGGTCGGCCAGCCAGCCCCCCGGCAGAGCCGTGAAGTACACCATCCCGACGTACGTGCCGTAGATGATGCCGGCCCTCCCGGTGTCGAAGCCGAGCCCGCCGGCCGCGAGCGGCGCGGTCATGAAAAGAATGAGGAGCGCCCGCATACCGTAGTAGCTGAAGCGCTCCCAGAGCTCGGTGAAGAACAGCGTGGCGAGGCCGCGCGGATGTCCGAAGAACGACAATGCCATTCAGACCGAATCCTTGCCCATTTTCTTCTTGAGATAGTCCAACTGGCGCTCCACGGCCTCGTCCATCAGGCGCCGCTCGGCCTGCATCCGCTTGAGGTCGTCCTCGAAGCTTCGCCCCGCGCCCGGTGAAGGGTGCTCGCCAGTCCGCGCGGCCGAGCGGAGATCCTCCGCCAGGTCCCGGCGTCCCAGCTCGGCGGCATGCGCGGCCAGCTCCTCCAACTCCCGCTCCCCCATCTGCAGCTCGTCCCGCTGGACCGCCACCTTGCGCTCCAGGAGCACGAGGCGTTCGCGGTGGCGGGCGGCGAAGCGGGCGGCGATCGCCACCGTCTCGGCGTCCGGCACTGCCGCGGCCAGGCGCCCGCGGCGCTCCGCGTCGTCGAGCCGCTGCCGCTCCACCCGCACTGCCTGCTCGGTTTCGGCGAGAGCATCGCGCAGCCGCGTGAGGAGCTGCTCCGCTTCACGAGTCGCATCGCGCAGCGCCGCAGCCGCCGCGGAACGCGCGCCTGCCCCGCCCTGGTTGACGAACAGCCGATCGAGCCGATCTCGCAGCCCGTCGAACACGCTGAGCTCCTTGGTGCTGAGCCGGCCCGAACAGCCGGCATCGGGAAGGGTTGGTCTGGGAATGTGAATTATGTTAGGGTATGCGCGCAACCTGTCGTACCGCCGCGCTGGCTGTCGCACTCGCCGCCTGCGGAAAGCCCGATCGCCCTCCCGCCGCTACCTGCGGCATTTCCATGCTCGCCGGCCCAACGATGCTGCTGAGCGAGTTCGCGGTGCCCGGGCAGACGCTCGCGACGCCGCCGGAGCGGCTGCCCGAGCAGATCGTGGTGCGGCTCGTGGCCGGGCCCGCGTACCGCGGCATCGTCGGCCGGTCCGATACGCTCGTTATCGTGGGGATGGAAGGAACCATTCCTGCGGGGATCAAACCCGGTTTCGGGACTCTGATCGTGGACACGGCCGGCACCGCGCGCGGCGTGCTGCTCTTCGAGGGCCCGCCGATCGAGAACGCACCGCAGATCGGCGCGGTGTCCATCGGGAACACCAGCGTCCCGTTGCTCGGCATCCAGCTCGATCCGGCGCGCATCGAGGACCCGCGGTGTCCCTTCTTCCCCGATTCGCTGGTCCGGTGATCGCGCCGCGCGTTGGAGTGAGCGGCGTGGTTCGCCGTTGGCAGGACGCGGACCGCGTCGGGGTGAACGCCGCCTACCTACACTCGGTGGTTCGTGCCGGCGGAGTTCCGCTGGTGCTCTCGCAGCTTATGGGCGCCGAGCACGCGGCCCGCGCCCTGGACGCGTGCGAGGCTTTGGTTCTCACCGGCGGTGAAGACGTTGAGCCGGCCCGCTACGGTGTTACCCCGACTGGTGCGCTCGCTACTGCTGATCGAGCCCGGGACGCGTTAGAGTTGGCACTGTTCGCCGCCGCCCGCGCGCGGGGGCTGCCGGTGCTCGGTATCTGTCGAGGCATCCAGCTGATCAACGTCGCGATGGGCGGAACCCTCTGGCAGGACCTTCCCAGCGAACGGCCGGGCGCGGTGAGCCACGACCTGGGGGGCGCACGCAACGCGCGCTCCCACGCCGTGCGGCTCGCGCCGGGCAGTCGCGTGGCGACGGCGCTCGGGGCCACGGCGCTCCGCCCGAATTCCTTCCATCATCAGGGCATTCGCGACCTCGCGCCCGGTCTCGTAGCGAGCGGCTGGGCAGAGGATGGCTTGATCGAAGCGGTCGAAGTCGAGGAAAGCGACGGATGGCTGCTGGCGGTTCAGTGGCACCCCGAGGAGATGCACGCCGATCCCGACGCCCCGGAGCGGGGCCTGTTCACGGCACTGGTGGCCGCGGCCGTCAGTGCATCGGAAAGAACGTCCGTTCGCTGACGCCGTTGAGCGCGGTGCGGACCGACGGGAACTGTTCCGCCGCGGCGCGGAACACCCTATCCAGTCCGAACGAGTCGGCCAGCTGGTGATCCGATGCGAGTCCAAATCCGCGCCGTCCCAAGGCATCATAGTACCCGACGGCGGGTCCGCCTTTACGCAGGTGCCGCGCCGCGATATAGTCGGGAAACAGGCCGGCCAGCCAGAGTGCGTAGTTGCCAAGGTGGACCATGACCTTGAACTGCCGGGGGCCGTCGCTCGCCTCGAGGTCCATCAGAATGTCCACGAGATAGCGGTGCCGCTGGTCGTCGTTCCAGTCCACCCTCCAGGCTCGGTCCCGCCGCCCGAAGTCCAGCAGCATCGCGGCCAGGTAGTCGGCCAGGTCCCGGTCGTCGATGCCGGCGCCGCGGAGCGCGTCGCGCACCACGACGTAGAGAAAGAGCGGCTCGGACGGCACCAGCAGGGTCCGCACTGCGAACAGCCGCTCGGCCAGCTCCGGCGCGTCGAGCAACGCATCGGGGCCTTCAACCATCAGCCGGCGCTCGAGCCACGCCCGTCGATGCGCCGAGCCTCTGCTCAGCAACAGGACCACGAGCTGGAGATCGGCCGCCGTCAGGCGACTCCGGGTGTTCGCGCGAATCATGACCCCTCCCTCACCGCTGCCTCCACAGCCAGCTGAGGACTCCGGCACAGCAGCCGTGCTCGGCCGAGTGACCGCCCTGGGTCGCGGCCTTGCCGGGGTGCGCCGCCGCGATGCGGTGCTCGAGATGCTGTTGGAGCATGTGCACGATGCCTGGCGGCCGGTCGAGAGCGCCGTGTTCCACCTTACGTTCGACGAGACCCCTTCGCTCGTCCGGTCGCGCCCTTCGACTCCCGGCCCCCGCCCCGAACTGTTGGAACTTGCCCGCACCCGGGGCCCGCTCCTGGTCGACACCGGGGCCGCCGGCGTCCCGGCCGCGGACCTCGATGCCTTTCCTCTGAGTGACGGCAGCTGGATGCTGGTTCCACTGTCCCTCGGCGATCGGGCCATCGGCGCGCTGACGGTTCGGGCGCCGGTCGGGACGCTGGGGCCGGCCGACCTGCAACTGGCAGAGGCCTTTGCGTCCCAAGCAGCCGGAGCTCTCGAGTGCTCGACCCTGATCGAGAGCTACGATGCGGGGCGGCGATCGTGGCGGGATGTGGTCGACGCGATCGCGCCCGCGCTGTGTATCGTCGACGATAAGGGAAGCATACGCCGTGCCAACCAGGCCTTTTCGGACCTGGTGGGCACCGAACCGGTGGCCGTGGTGGGCCGCCCGTGGCGTGAGCTGCTCCCCGCGGATTGGCGCCCCGACGTCGAACGGCTGCTCCACGCCGCGGGAGAGCTATCTGAAATCGAGCTTCGCCGCGGGGACGACGCCTACGCCGCGTCGTCGGTGCCGTTCACCAGCGGCGACCAGTCGAGCGTTGTGCTGTTGTTCGACGACCGCACCGAGCGCCGCCGGCTGCAGGACCAGCTGATCCAGTCTGAGAAGATGTCGGCGGTGGGTCAATTAATCGCTGGCATCGCACACGACCTCAACAACCCCCTGGCATCGGTGGTGGGGTTTGCGGACTTCCTCGCGGAGCGGCCCGATGTCCCCGCCAGCCTCAGGGAGCCGCTCGGTGTCATCCGGGAGGAGGCCGAGCGGGCGTCGAACATCGTGAAGAGCCTGCTTGGGTTTGCCCGGAAGCAGGATCGGCGGCGCCAGCCCACGCCGCTCAAGCCCTTACTCGAGGCCACGCTGCTGTTGCTGCGGAACGAGTTGATGGCGCGGGGGTGCGACAGCCGGCTCGAAGTCGAGCCTGGGCTACCCGCGCCCTCGGCCGACGCCAATCAGCTCCAGCAGGTTCTGGTCAATCTCATCACCAATGCCGCGCAGGCCATCGCGTCGTCGGGGGCGCCGGGCACCATCGTCGTGCGCGGTCGTCGCTGGCTGGACGGCATCGCCATCGATGTGATCGATGACGGCCCCGGCATGTCGGAAGAGCTGGCGGCGCGGGTATTCGATCCGTTCTTCACCACCAAGCCGGAGGGCCACGGCACCGGCCTCGGCCTGTCCATCTCCCATGGCATCGTGAAGGAGCACGGCGGGCGGATCACGCTGATGACCGAGCAGGGGCGCGGCGCGACGTTCACCGTTCAGCTGCCCGCGGCTCCGCCCGGCGCTGCAGTCGCGACGGGCGCGATACCGCGCACCCCGGCTCCGCGGCTCCGCGTGCTGGTGGTGGACGACGAGCCGCATATCCTGCACTACATGCGCGCGACCCTGGAAGCGTGGGGACACGTCGTCGAGATCGCCGAAGACGGCGACGTTGCCCTGGAGCGAGCCACGGCGGAGCAGTTCGACGTGGTCATTACCGACCTGCGGATGCCGCGGCTGGGAGGACGCGAATTCTACGAAGCGCTGCGGCGGCGCTCGCCGCAGCAGGCGGACCGGCTCGTGTTCAGCACCGGCGACACGGTGCGCGGAGACACGCTGGCCTTTCTGGAGTCCATCCGCCGCCCGTACCTCCGCAAACCGTTCGGCCTCGACGAGCTGCGCGGGCTGCTGGCGAGCGTTCACGGCGGTGTCTAGTTTTCGCGCGCTATGCTCTACGTCTGCATCCCGAGCTACAACGAAGCGCCGACGATAGGTCTATTGCTCTGGAAAATTCGCCAGACGTTCACGGCATTCCCTCGCGAATATCAACTCCTGGTCGCCGACGACGCCTCCACCGACGCCACATCCGAACTGCTGGAACCGTACGCCCGTGTGTTGCCGCTCACCGTGCTTCGCCACGCGGAGCGGCAGGGCTACGCGGCATCGATCGAGGCGCTGCTTCGTCTCTCGCTGGAGCGGTCCGACCGGCCCAAACGCGATGCCGCGATCGTGATGCAGGCAGACTTCAGCCATGGCCCGGCGTTCCTGCCGGACCTGGTCCGCCGGCTCGACAGCGGAGCCGACATGGTCGTCGCAGAAGCATCGCTCACCGGTGAGGCATCGAGAGCACGCAGGCTGCTCCGCCGGTTCGGGCCCTGGCTCCTGCGAAGCTCGGTCCGCGCGCCCGGCGTGTCTGACGTGTTGTCGGGCTTCGTGGCGCTACGGCTGGTGACCCTTCGAAACGCCGTACGGGATTACGATCGCCTGCTCACTATTGATGGGTGCGCCGCCAACGCGGAGTTGATCGGAAAGACCGCACGATTCGCCCGTCGGGTCGATACCGTGCCGGTGGTGGAGCGTCACGACCTGCGGCAGCGGGCGAGTCGGGTGGACCCCTTCGCGGCGGCGCTCGCACTTTGGCGGGCTCGGTCGAAACTGCGAATTCCCCATCGCCCGCCCGCCACGGTGCCGACCCCGGAGCGCCGGACCGAGCGCCCCGCGGGTGTCGCGTCCTGACTCAGGCGCCTGCCGGCTTGCCCGTGATCACCTCGCGAATCCGAGCCGCGGTCCCAGGCGCGAGAATCTTGAGCGCCAGGTAGAACAGCCACCCCAGGAACGCGAACCACAACACGCTCATCAGGAGCCCGAGAAAGGCGCCGAACAAGCCCATCAGCAGTTTGAATGCGACGACCGCGACGATTGCGAAAAGCGCGAAGCCAGCCAGGGTCCGCAGCATGATATCTTCTCTCCCCATCCCGGGTCGCCG
>DASSUE010000269.1:0-3785 GCA_035707305.1 Gemmatimonadales bacterium | reverse complement strand
TGGCGCCCGCAACGATCGTCCCGGCCTCATCTCGCTCGATACCGAGATCCTGGACGAGTTGACTCCGTATCTCGAAAGCGGGCTGCCGTTCACCGGCAACTACCAGATCCGCAATCACCACCTCACTGTCGGCGCCCGGATCGCCGGTGTGATCGCCGACCGTTTCGGCGATGCGGGACTCCCGGACGGCCGGGTCCGGCTCCGGTTCGCCGGCGCCGCCGGCCAGAGCTTCGGCGCGTTCGCCGCGCGCGGCATGCATCTCGATCTGGAAGGCGAAGCCAACGACTACGTGGGCAAGGGATTGAGCGGGGGTGAGATCACGATTCGGCCTTTCCGGCGCGCCGCCTACGCCGAGGCCACGCACAACAATCTCATCATCGGCAACGTGTGCCTCTACGGCGCCACCGGCGGGCGGCTGTTCGCGGCGGGCCAGGCAGGCGACCGGTTCGCGGTGCGGAACTCCGGCGCCCTCGCGGTCATCGAGGGCGCAGGAAATCACTGCTGCGAATACATGACCGGCGGCATCGTGGTGCTGCTGGGGCGTGCGGGCCGCAACCTCGGCGCCGGGATGTCGAACGGCGTCGCGTACGTGCTCGACGAGGGGCGCACGCTCCACGAGCGCCACAACCCCGACATGGTGGAGCTCACTGACCTCGATCCCGAAGACGAGGACGTGGTGTTGCGGCTGGTGCGGGAGCACGAGGAGAAGACGACCAGTCCTCGCGCCCGCGGCATCCTGGTTGACTGGGAGCGCCATCGCTCCCTGTTCCGCAAGGTGTCACCGCGAGGCGCCGCGGCGTACGTGGCCGTCATCCGATCCGCATATCTGCGACAAGGTCAGACCGGACTTCCCGAGCCGGTACTGACCTAGCGAGCCTCCGGGCGGGTGGAACGCCGCCGCCACGAGTAGCTTTCCTGCATGCGTCTTCTGGTCCTGGCCGTGTGCGTGTTCGGCGTCGCGGCCCCCGCCGCGGGGCAGAAGGAGCACTCCGACCTCGGGTTCCAGCTGGGCTATTCGCGCGCCCGCTTCTCCGGCGACCAGAGCGGTATCGGCGAGAGCCGGACCGGCAGCTTGTTCGGCGCGTTCATCGGCACACCGCTCGCCGGACCGCTCAACGTGCAGGCCGAGATTTTCCTGGCCAAGAAGGGCGGCGGTCTTTCCACCACCATTGCAGCGGTTCCGGTGCAGGTCAGCGTTCAGCTGATCTATCTCGAGGTGCCGCTCCTGGCCCGCATCGTGATCCCGGTCGGCGGCCGATTGCACCCCAACGTGTTCGGCGGTGGATCGGTGGCACTGAACGTCGGCTGTGACATTCAGGCGGAAGTGCCGGGGCTCGTCTCGCAGGAGGCATGCGACGAGGCCGGCACCCTTCAAGTGAACACCTTCGATCTCGGGGCCGTGGTTGGGGCCGGCGTCGAATACGATTGGCGGAAGTCGAACGCGAGACTCGAGATCCGGCAGACCTTCGGGCTGCGCGAAGTCGCCCCCGGCGGACTCGTGAAAAACCGCGTGTGGGCCATCCTTTTCGGCATCACCCTGTGATACCGGGCCTGCGCGCCGCTTGACCGGGTTCGACCCCGGCCATAGCGTAGGCGAGACGGGGCCGGCCAACGGCACTCGCAGATAGAACCCGCTCCGATGCCGTCGCGGGATTTTCGGCGTTGCCGCGCCCGTTGCCACGCGGGAGGAACTATGCGCAAGCCGAAATCCAGCGGGCTTCTGTTCACCATACCGCTCTCGATACTGCTCTCGGCCGCCGCCATCGGGTGCGACCGCGACAAGGCCGGCGATGAAAGCGCCCTGGCCGGCCCCGCGGTGCGGGTGCCGGTCACGACCGTCTCCCAAGAAGCTCGCGATCATTACCTGATCGGGCGCGACCTGTTGGACAAGCTCCGGATTCCCGAGGCGCGCCGCCATCTCGAGCAAGCGGTGGCCCGCGACTCGACCTTCGCGATCGCTCATTACGATCTGGCCCTGAGCGAGGTCACCAACCGGGGCTTTCTCGAGCATCTCACGCGCGCGGTCGATCTGTCCGAGACCGCGTCCGATGGCGAGCGCCTCATGATCATGGCGCTCTATGCCGGCGCGAACGCCGACCCCCTGAAGCAGCGCAAGCTGTACGAGGAGCTCGCGAGCTCGTATCCGCTCGATCCCCGCGCGCACTTCCTGCTCGGGTTCAGTCAGGCGGGACAGCAGGACTTCGACCAGGCCATCCAGTCATTCACCCGCGCGACCGAGCTCGATCCCGAGTTCTCGCCGGCATGGAACGCGCTCGGCTATGCCTATCGGCCTCTCGGCCGTTACGAGCAGGCGGAACGCGCTTTCAAGCGATACATCGCCCTGATCCCGAATGAGCCGAACCCGTACGATTCGTACGCCGAGTTGTTGCTGAAGATCGGCCGCTACGACGAATCCATTGCCATGTACCGAAAGGCACTGGAAGCGGATTCGCACTTCGTCCCCTCCTTCGTCGGCATTGCGGCCAACTTGATGTACAGCGGCCGCCATGCTGATGCGCGGAAGGAGGCCATGCGGCTCCGCGGCGCCGCGCGGGATGATCGGGAGCGGCGCACTGCACTGCTCACAACCGCGATCACCTGGGCGGACGAGGGGAAGGTCGGCGCCGCACTGGATGCCTTGAATGAGCGCCAGCAGGTCGCCCGGCGAACCGGCGACACGCTCGCGATGGTAGAGGACCTGGAGCTGATGGGGGCGTTGCTGGTCGAGGCCGGACGCACCAACGAAGCGCAGAGTCGGTTCCGGCAGGCCGCGGCACTGGTGGAGGGCTCTTCGGCGACGCCGGAGATCAAGGCGGACGCCCAGCTTCGAAACCGGGCCAACCTCGCCCGGGTGGCGATCAGGAAGCGCGACCTGGCCAGGGCGGCGACCCTTGCCGACTCGGTCCTCAAGGCGGCACAGGCCGGCGGGAATCCGGACCGCATTCGGGAAGCCCACGAGCTGCTCGGCCTGATCGACCTGGCACAGAAGAAGGCCGGCGAGGCAACCGAACATCTAAAGGAAGCCGACCAGCAGGATCCGTATGTGCTGTACGCGCTGGCCAGAGCGCAGGCACTGAGCGGTGACCGTGAGGGAGCCCGGGCCCTGTTTGCGAAAGTCGCGAGCCACAATGACTTGCCCACGATCCGCTACGCGATGGTGCGGCAGGCGGCTCGGACTGCGGCAACCCGGTCGAACTAGGCACGCTGCCCCGCCCCCTCTTGCGGGAACGACACGGCCTTCGCATACTTGCTGAACGACAAGCAAGTAGGTCGAATGACCGCATTCCCCGAGCGGGAGCGCAACCCAGACCGGAGCCGCGAAGCCATCCTCGACGCGGCCGAACAGCTGTTTGCCGACCAAGGCTACGACGCGACCAGTCTCAGCCACGTCGGGCAGGCCGCCGGTGTGTCTCGCGGGACGCCCGGGTACTTCTTCGGTTCCAAACCGGAGTTGTACCGCGCCGTGCTCGACCGCTGCTTCGGGGAGGTTCGCCGCGCGGTGGCCTCAGGCCGGGAGCGCGCACTGGCGAGCGGTGAGTCGCCTGAGATCGTCCTGGCCGGCGCAGTCGGCGAGTATTTCGACTTCCTGGTGGCCCGCCCGAGTTTCCTTCGATTGCTCGAACGCCAGGCCCTGGGTGGCGGGAGCGGCGCCCTGCCGGGCGCCGATCACCTCGAGGCAGGCCGCGAGGCGCTGGCGGCGCTGGCCCAGGAAGTCGGCCTGGACGCGGGGCCGTCAGGCGACGCGGCCCAGCTCCTGCTCAGCATCGTGTCGTTGTGCTGGTTTC
>DASSUE010000268.1:0-5338 GCA_035707305.1 Gemmatimonadales bacterium | reverse complement strand
CCCGGAGGCGATCCCTTGCCGCGCGGCATCTGCGCCGACGCCATGCCCGGAGAAATGGCGCCCGACGTTCTCGCGATCGTCTTCGAGAGCTCCCTGGCCGCGCCGGCCCGTGACTCCGCCGTGGCTTCGGTGTCGGGAAAGCGGTTGCAGGGAAGCGCGGAGGACGAGTTGCAGTACATCACGGTGCCGGCGGCCGGCAGCGAGTTTCGATTGCGGGTGCTGGCCGACAAGCTGATTCGACTGCGCGGCATCAACGAAGTCGGCCCGGTCGCATGTCCGTCGCAACCGGCATCTGCGAAACCGGACTCGGCTAGTTCATGAAAGTCCAGCGAACCCCGAACTCACTGGGCCGGCCGCTGATGGAAAGACCCGGCACGTAGGCGCGTTCGGTCGTCGCCAGATTCGCGCGGTCCCAGTAAAACTGGAGCGAGCCCAGCGCGACCTGCACCAGGCTTCGGAAGAACGTGGCACCCGCCACCGGTACGGGATCGCCTGCCGCATTCCGTCCCAGCACGCCGTTGCTCCAATGCTCGACCGCGAGGCGGAGCTTGAGGTCGAGCACGCCGCTCGGAAAGATCCGCTGGAGCCGGGTCCGAATAGTCCCGGCGGCGAGTGAATGGCGCGGCGGCAGGCCCTCCGGAGATCCCGTCCTCGGGTTGCTGTACCATCCTTCCACGGTCAGCCAAGAGAGCGGCGTGAGCCGGCCGCGGGCCGTGATCCACTCCGTCGTGGCCGACGGGGCGATCGCCACGATCTGTGCGTACGGTTGATATGGGAACGGCGCGAACGCGGCGGTTCTGGCGTAGCCGCCTTCCAGCTCGATCCACGAGCGACGCAACGCCGCGGTGGCCTGCCAGTCCCGCAGCGATCGAGCCGAGTCGGTGCCGATAGCAGGTGCAGCAACCGCCTCCCCTACCCGGCCGCTGGCCGCGAGCTCGAGTCCGTACGGCAGTGATACACCCGCCCTTGCTCCGGCCCAGCGCGACGTGCGTCCCCCATCGTGCCGCTGGTAGGTCACCTCGCCGCCGACCGTGAGCGAAGCGAACGGGCTCCAACCCCCAGTCAGGCGGGCGTCGAGCGAGGTCCATCGCGAACGCCAGAAGGCCGAGGCGCCCACGCTCGCGGTCGGGCCCCGCAGCGATCCGACCACACCCACCTGCCACAGCTCCTGTGTGGGGGCGATGCTGTCGCTCGCGCGCAATCGCCCCCCTAGCAGGTCGATTCGCGGTCCCAGCGCGGTGGTGTCCTGGCGCCAGAAGGCACGCACCTGCCAATCGCTCCGTTTCGCTTCCACAAAGCCGCGGCTCAATGTGTCGGTGCCCGACTCGAAGACCGGATCACGGTCGGGGCGTGTGCGAACGTACTGGAGCAGGAGACCGGTGCGCGACGAGGGAAGCCAGGTGCCTCGCGCAAGAATCGAGGTGGAGCCGAACCGCGGCCGGATGCCGCTCGCTTCCGGAAGGTCCGTGTTCTCCGCGGCAACCGCGAAGCCGAGTCCGCTGCGGCTGCGCTTCTCCAGCGTTCCCTGATAGCGGGCGAAGTCCGCCGCGCCGCGGCCGACCGCGATCCGGGACCGCGGCGCGAGGCGGTCGTGTGCCAGCGTAAACAGTCGCACCCTGAGCATTCCGGGCCAGCGATCGATCTCGATCCGGTCGAGCAGACTGAGCGGCAGAAGCGACGGATCGATCCCGACGCTGTCGGTCCCCGCGGCGATGTACGGCAGGCCGTCGAGGTAGTACTCGACTGCCGTCGGTCCGCGAGCCTGGTAGTTGGCGTACTCCGGCTGACCGGTCCAGCCACCCCGCCACAGATAGACGCCCGGGACTCGCTGCAGCAAGTCGGCCAGCGTCGCCGCATGTCCCCAGTCGATTGAGTCCCGCGTGAGCACGAGACGGCTGAGGGCCGGCGCCGGTCCATCGAGTTCGAGGCGGTGGGGCACCGGCACCCGCACCCGTCCCAAGGCCTCCGCGGCCAGATAGCGCTGGAGCCTGCTGGAGTCCGGCCGGGCTCCAAGGCTGTCGCGAAGCCGGGCGGCCACCGAATCGGCGAGCGCGCGGGTGGTATCGCCCGCGAGGGTATCGCCCGGCGGCACCCTTTCGGCCGCTGTATCGGCGGCCACGGTATCTGGTACTTGTGCCAAGGCGGGGGAGAAGAACGAGCACTGCACGGCGAGCGCGACACCAGCGGCCGCGCGCCGCCCCGAGCGCGGGCCCCTCAGTGGCCGCGGCGCACCGCTCACCGCTTACGGCTCACCGCTCATTGCTTGCTGCGGTTGAGCACGAACTCCGTGAACAACCGGACCCCGATGCCGGTTGGACCCTTCACCCGGGCGGGCTCGTCTCGCTCGGTGTACGCGGTACCCGCGATGTCCAGGTGCGCCCACGGGAAGCCGTCCACGAACTCACGAAGAAACCAGCCAGCCGATATGCTCCCGGCGGGACGGCCGCCGGCATTCTTCACATCGGCGATATCCGATTTCATCAGCTCGCGGTAGTCGTCCCACATGGGCAGCGGCCACACCCGCTCGCCCGCTCGCTCGCCGGCCGCCCGGACCTCTTCCACCAATGCATCGTCGCTGCCCATCACGCCGGCGGCGCTGTGCCCGAGCGCGATCACGATCGCACCTGTCAGCGTGGCGATGTCCAGCACGCAGGCCGGCTGGTAGCGGCGTGCATACGACAGGGCGTCGCACAGGATGAGCCGACCTTCTGCATCGGTGTTGATGATCTCGATGGTCTTGCCGAGCTGGCTGGTGACCACATCGCCCGGCCGCACCGCCGTCCCCGACGGCATGTTCTCCGTGGACGGAATCAAGCCCACCACGCGAATCGGCGGGCGAAGGCGGCCGAGTGCTTCGAACGTGCCCAGCACCGCCGCGGCGCCGGACATGTCGAACTTCATGTCCTCCATGTTCTGTGCCGGCTTGATGGAGATGCCACCGGTGTCGAAGGTGACACCCTTCCCCACCAGGACGATCGGGGGGCCCGCCGCCCCCTTGTACTCCAGCGCGATGAACCGCGGCTCCTCGGCGCTACCTTGGGCAACGCAGAGGAGCGCGCCCATCTTCTCGCGTTCGATCGCGGCGCGGTCCAGCACGGTCACGTCGAACCCGTGCCGCTGGGCCAGCTCTTCCGCAGCGCGGCCAAGGTACGTCGGCGTGCAGACGTTGCCCGGCAGAACCTGGAGGCCTCGGGTCAGGATCTGGCCCGCGCCGATCGCCGCGCCCACGCGATGGCCGTCCCCCAGTTCCTCCCCACCCTCGGGCGCCAGGATGGCGAAAGCCTCGAGCGGTGGTTTCCGGTCCTCTGGAGGTTTCTTCATCTCGTTGTATACCCAGGCGCCTTGCGCGAGCCCCTCAGCCACCCGCTGTCCGATCTCGCGCCAGCTCAAGCTTCCACGCCCTTCCGGCGCGAGATGAAAGGCGCCGGACGGCGCTCCGAGTGTCCGCGCCCGCTTGGCCGCGATCGCGGCCGCCCGCCGGACATCGGGCGGTCCGCCATCGTTCACCGTCCCGAGACCTACCAGCAGAATCCGTCCGGCGGGACCTGACGGGTAGACGACAGCCACCTCGTCCCGTTTCCCGACGAAGTCGCCCGCGGCGTACGGTCGAGCGAGCGTGCCACCGGCCTGGCCGTCGAGAGCGGTCAGCGAGGGAGGCAGCGAGCTGCTCTGCGGGACCGCCACCGCGAGCAGCGGCGTCGCGAAGCCGACCGGCGCGGCGGTGGATATGGTAGTGGCGAAGGCCATGTGGTCCTCGGTGACGGGCCGAGATCCGATTCGATCAGCGGCGCCGGGCCAGCGGACGATACTCTTCCCGCTCCGCGCCGACGTAAGCAGCGCGCGGCCGGATCAGTCCGGGTTGCCCGTACTGCTCCAGTATATGCGCGGCCCAGCCGGCGATGCGTCCCACCGCGAACACCGGCGTGAACAGCTCCGGTGGAATTCCGAGCGCGTGATAGAGCGGGGCGAGATAGAAGTCGACGTTGGGATATTGTCCCGTCGCCGAACGGACCCGCTCTTCCACCGCTCGCGCTAGCCCGAACCAATCGCCGCACCGCGCAACCTCGCACGCCACTGCGGCCGCCTCCCGCATCGGAGCCGTTCTCGGGTCTTCCCGGTAGACCGGATGTCCGAAGGCGGGGATGCCACCCGCCGCCAGCCGCTCCGCCACGATCTGCTCGACCCGATTCGGAGTCCGGATCTCCTCCAGGAGCCGATACGCACCTAGGCTATGGCCGCCGTGCAACGGCCCGGCGAGCGCCGCCAGTGCTGCGGTCACGCATCCGTGCACGTCCGCCTTGGTGGCCGCCGCCACCCGGGCTGCGAACGTGGATGGATTGAACTCATTGTCGGCCCGGAGCGTCAACGCAGCATCAAACGCGCGCACCAGCTCCGGCTCGGCCTCACGGCCGTGCATCAGGTAGAGAAATCCGGCGGCGAGTCCCAGCCCCCGCTTGGCAGTCAGCGGCCGCTCACCGATGCGCACTCGATGGATTGCGGCCACGAGGACGGGGAGCTGCGCCACGAGTGCCGTGGCATCCGCATACGGCGCGCCCTCGTGCGGCGGAACGCCGAGTGCGCTCACCGCGGTCCGCAGCACGGCCATCGGCTCCCCGCCGGCTGCTGCGCGGTGCAGTAGTGTGACGATGTCACGCGGGAGGCGCTGCGCGCCGCGAAGCTGCCGGGTGAATTCACGGAGCGCGGCCCGGTCCGGCAGCCGGCCCTGAAGCAGGAGAAACCCGGTTTCCTCGAAACTCGCCCGCCGGGCCAGGTCCGCGACGTCATAGCCCCGATAGGCCAGACGGTCGTCCGCAGCCGACAAGAGACAGATCGCCGATTCGGCCGCGATGGCACCATCCAGGTGCCGAGCGATGTCCGGAGGGGCTCTGTCGGTCGAGGAAGCGGCCATGGGGTCAGGTGTGAGTGAGCGGTCAAGCTAACCCGGTGCCGATGCGGGTGCGAGGCCGCGAGCGACCGACTGTTGCGGAGCTGTCGCCACACAAATCTGAGGTTTCGGAGCAGGCGTAGAAACTCGAGCGGACCGTCGTGCAGCCCTCCGTCGCGACGTTGCAGCGGTGGCCGTACCAACTTTGCACGCGGGGTGGGCGCAACCGGCTATCGAGTATGACGTTGCGACGGCGGCCGCTGTTCAGCCGCCCTTCCTCCTCTCTCCCCGAAGTCTTCGCGCCGGGGGGTTGGTGTGCCGCCGGTCCGGCGCGAGCGAGGGCATGCCGCTTGCGCCTCTGTCCGCCCGTCCAACCCCGTCAACGAAAAATTGCGACCCACGAGCGTGGTGCCCGCCTTCGTGTCGGCCTACGCGTATGCGTGATCAAGGAGT
>DASSUE010000267.1:0-3294 GCA_035707305.1 Gemmatimonadales bacterium | reverse complement strand
CCCCGGAGCCCGTGGCGGATACCTGGACAGGCGCAGGTACCGCCCTCGAGCCCGGCCAGGCCGTTGGGGTGGTGCCCGTCGCGATGGGCACGGGAAGCCGAATGCCGCCCACCGAGCTGGTCTCGGAGCGCGGCATTCGCTGGACCGGGATGGTTCACGGCGATGACCGCTGCATCCCCGGGCGGGACGAGATGGTCCCGGGCTTCCGCGCCCGACGCAACTAGCGCCGTTTACAGCACGGGCGTCGCGGCCGGCCGGTCGGTCCGCGACGTCTCCGTGCGGCTCCAGCCCTCCTCGACGGTCCGATTCACTTCCGACAGCACCGCGTCCGACGCCGCCAGCCCCTCGCGCTGGAGCAGGCGCACGACCGACGCCGGGATCACGCTGTTGAGCCGCGTCACGACCTGCGCGTACTCGATGAAGTGCTGCCGCGCCAGGTCGGACACGTCGCGTTCGCCCAGCGCCAGCGCAGTCGTGTGGAGCATGACGTAGCTGATGGTGGCGAGGCTGAACGCAGCGTAGTCATCCCGCAAATTCTTCGGCAGCCCCTCCGACCGGACCAGGTCGATGGCGCCGGCCGCGAGGCCGACGACGGTCGAGCCGACCTTCTTGATCACCTCCGCCGCCCCGCCGGCCTTGCGGTTCTCGACCAGTCCCTTCAGGTCGGAGATGTGATGCTCGACGGTCCGATTGATGGTCTGGATCTCCCGGACGAACTCGGGGTCGTCCTTGAGGTCGGTGATTTGGCCCTTGATGGCCTTCTCGATGTGCTCCTCCAGCGCGAGCATATCGGTGATGTAGCTGTTGAGTGCTTCCTTGCGATCTCTGGCCACGAATTCCCCCTGAGGATGGAGGTGAGACAACGGGGCGACCAACCTGCGGGCGAGCGCGGTTTGTGGCTGTGCGATCGGTCACTCCACGCCGGCTCTTGACAGGCCGCGGGTCGAATCGTAGCGATGGTCAGGGAGGAGCTATGCGTTCTCTCATCCGCGCGGTGGCCGCGTCGGCTACTTTCGCGGCCGCCGTTCCGGGGGCGGTTGCACAGACCGCCGCCAGCTTCGACGCCAAGGCCGATCCCGCCGCCCGACGCGCGGCCGACAGTCTCGAGCTCTCTCCGTCACAACGGGATGCGTTCTACGCCAACGTCGATACCGCCATCGCGTACGGTCTCGCGGCCAACCCCGTCGCGGGCCGCCCGGCGGTGGACTCGGTGCTGGCTCTCGTAGTGCACGAGACCGGGCGGAAGATGCGATTCGTGCGGCAGGCTCGCATGCTCTTCAGCGACATGTTCGCCCGTCGAGCGAACGACCGGAACCGCCCGCGGGGCACCGAGGAGGAGCTGTGGCGCTCCCCGGCCAACGTCGCGAACCTGATCGAGCTCTACCGGGACAATCCCGACGCCTCGGATCACGAGATGGAGCGGGCCATGGCCGCCGCGTTCAGGCCGCCCGAATAACCGCGCTACTGATGGCACGCGGCCGAAAACACCGAAGGCAGCTCGGCGAATTCGCCTGGCTGCCTTCGATGCTACTGGCCCACCCCCCAATTCGAACCGCTAGAACGTTCCCCCTTCAGGCAACTTGGCCGTCCCCATGGCACGGAGAATCCGGGCGGCGGTGGTCGGCTCGTTGGATTCCAGGTCCGCCCATGCGTGGGCCCGGCGGTCGAGCCACGGCTTGAGCTCACCGTACGCGCGGGACGCGGCGGCGTTGTCGAACGTGATCGCGCCGTCCGCGATCCGATACTCGGCATCGTGCGCCGCCAACAGTCCGTACAGACTGTCGAGCGATTGGAGCAGGAAACTGGACAGCTTCACGATCTCGGGGTGCTCTTGCCGGACCTTGCGTTCCTCCCAGGTGCGCCGCTGGCCATCAGACCACTTGTTGCGAGCCGAAAGCACGTCGAACGTGTCGCGGTACGCTTGCTCGATCTCTGCCTCCCGGCGCCGATACCGCTGCACGTAGGCCGATGCGGTACCGACGGCGGCGCGAGCGGCGCGAAGCCCGGTCGGCTGAAGCCGGGTGCCGGCGAACAGGTTGGCAAAGCCCGCCGTGCGGAGGCCGTTGTCCAACTCCGCGCGCGCGGCCGCGTGTGCCGCGTCGTAGCGGGCGAGGAGCCCGCTCGCGGACTTGAGGTCACCATCGATCGACGGTGCGGCCACCGTCTTGGGCGCCGCGATCGCGATCTTGGGCGCGGGCGCGATTGCGGGGACCGCAGGCGCCGGTGCCACCCCGGTGGCAGGCACGGCGGCAGTCGGTTGGGCTGGGTCCGTGACCGGCGCCAGGGCGCTCGCGCCGCCGAAGCTCGGGCTTCCCTTCACCGGCGGCACGCTGGCGGGCAGGACGGTGGCGTTGGTGGTCCCGCTGGTCGACGACCCTGGACCCTCGGCGATCAGCGCGCGCGGCCCGAGGTTGGGGACTGGAAGCGGAACCCCGACGCCGAGCTCCAATCGCTCACGGTTGCTGGACAGCGCCAAGTGCGTCGAGGCGGCAAGTGTGATCGCCGCGGCGCCGACCAGAAGCGGACGCCGGCGCCGACGCAGGTCCACTCGCGGAAACTGGAAGCGCGACGAGGGCTCGGCTGCGGCCGCCTCCCCAATCGACGGGACCGGAGTCGACTCGCTGGGATCAGTCTCGCCACTGGATGCCAGGAAGATCGCATCCCGTTCCGGTTCGGGCAGCGCGACCGGCTCAGGCGGTGGCACGTGCTCGAACACCGGCCGCGGGGGCGCGGGAGCCGTGTAGCGCGGGAGCGGTTCCGGCGAAGGCTGGGGATCCGGCTCGGTGCGGAAGCTCAGCGGCCAGACCACTGCTTTGGCGGCTGGTGGTTGCGGCGCGGCCGGCTCTGGTTCTGGCTGACCGCCCGCCGGCATCGAAGCCGCGACCGGCTTGGGCTCGGCCAGAGTCGGGGCCATCCATAGGGCCGGCGGAGCCGCGGGCGCGGGAGTGCTGACCGGCGGCACCTCGGGCAGCACGGCGTGCGGCACCGGTTCGACCGGTGGCATCAGTTCGGGTTGGCGGATATCCTCGGCCGGCGCCGGGAGCGGCTCCACCGCGAACGGCTTGGAGGCATGGGTCGCGTCGATCAACGTGAGCCCCGCGACTGGGCTTCGCTCCGGAGGAGGAGTGCGCCGTTGCGGCGGCGCCGGTTCCGTCCGCGAAGGCGAAGGTTGAACGGGAGCCGGCGCTACGGGGCCGGCCGCCATCTCCCGCGCCTTCTTGAAGTGCGGATGGAACTCGATCGGCAGCCACTTGTCGCTCGCCGAGTGGTAGATCCGCGCCTTCGAGGTGATGA
>DASSUE010000266.1:0-3050 GCA_035707305.1 Gemmatimonadales bacterium | reverse complement strand
CCTGTTGCTCGCGCTCCTCGCGGCGCCCGCAGCCCTGGTGGCGCAGCAGGTGCCCGACGGCTCGGTGCGAGAAGGCACGTTGAGCTTCGATGCGAAGGCCACCGCGGGTGACTTCACCGGCACCACCCGCACGGTGACCGGTGAGATGACCGGCGGCGAGCTCACAGCAGTGCGGGGATGGGTCGAGGCACCAACCAAGTCGCTGATCACCGGGAAAGGGAAACGCGACCGAGATCTCAACAAGTCCATGGAGTCGGAGAAGTATCCCACCATCCGATTCGAGCTCGACGGGGTGACTCCGGGCGCACCGCGGGGTGATTCGCTGGGGGTGGTGCTCAAGGGCCGCTTCACCCTGCACGGCGTGACGCGTGAAGCGGAGTTCCCTGCCGTGGTTCTACTTCGGCCCGACGCGGTGCAGGTCCGGGCAAAGACGCCGGTGAACCTCAAGGATTACAAGATCGGCGGGCTGTCCAGGGCGTTCGGCATGTTGCGCATGCACGAGGAGATCCTGGTTCGCGTGGACCTCACGTTTGCACCGTCGGAGAAACGGGTAAATTGACCACCCTGATGCCCGATCCATCCGCGGAATCGCCTCCGCCGGGGACGTTCCCGAAGTCCGGCGATTCAGGGTTGACCCGCCTGGCCTACCTCCGCCAGGTGCTCGGCGCCCCGCACGCGCCGGTTGCCCCCCCGCCGGCCACACCGCCGGGTGCCCTGCATCCGGCCGAGAAGGCATTGGAGGAGAGCCAGCGGCTGCTGGAGCTGTTCTTCGCCCAGTCGCTCGACGGGTTCTTCTTCATGATGCTGGACGAGCCGGTGCGGTGGGACGCCACCGCCGACAAGGATGCCCTGCTCGAGTGGGTCTTCGAGCATCATCGCATCACGCGGGTCAACGACGCGATGGCCGCGCAGTACGGTGCCCGGCCCGAGCAGCTCATCGGCCTGACGCCGGCCGTCCTCTTTGCGCACGACCCCGCTCATGGCCGCCAGGTCTGGCGGGAGCTGTTCGACGCCGGCCGCCTGCATGTCGAGACCGACGAGCGCCGGCTCGATGGGGTGCCGGTATGGGTGGAGGGTGACTACCACTGCCTCTACGCGCCGGACGGCCGCCTCATCGGGCACTTCGGCATCCAGCGTGACATCACCGCCCGCCGGCGGCACGACGAGGATATCCGCCGTTCGCGTGAGGAGCTCCGCGCACTAGCGGCGCGGCTGCAGTCGGTGCGGGAGGACGAGCGCACCCGGATCAGCCGCGAGGTGCACGACGAGCTCGGCCAGGCCCTCACCGGACTTAGGCTCGACCTCTCGTGGCTCAAGAGCCGGCTCAAGGACAAGCCCGAGCTGGCCGACCGGGTGCAATCGGTGGTCACCCGGATCGATGGCACCATCGACACGGTGCGGCGGATCGCGACTGAGCTGAGACCCAGTGTGCTCGATCATCTCGGACTTGTCGCCGCGGTCGAATGGCAGGCGCAGGAGTTCGAGAAGCGTACCGGCATCACGGTGCGGCTGGAGCTCAGCTCGGCGCACCCCGCGGTGGACGACGCCCGCGCCACGACCGTGTTCCGGATTCTTCAGGAATCGCTCACGAACGTCGCCCGGCATGCGCATGCCGATCACGTCGACATCGCGCTGGCGCTCGGCCCCGATGCGGTCACGCTGCAGGTCGCCGATGACGGCCGGGGGATCAGCGAGGCGGAGCGAACCGCGGTCCGGTCCCTCGGACTGGTCGGCATGCGCGAGCGGGCCATCGCGTGCGGCGGCGAGTGCACCATCGAGGGCCGTGTAGCGCGGGGAACCAACGTGGTGGTTCGAATTCCGCTGGCCGGGAGCGAGGCATCATGATCCGTCTCTGCATCGCGGACGACCATCCGGTAGTTCGCGCCGGGCTCAAGCAGATCATCGAGGACGAGCCGGGCATGGAAGTCGTAGGAGAAGCCGCCGATGGCGACCGGCTGCTCGCTACGATCGGACGGATGCCCGCCGACGTTCTGCTGCTGGACGTCTCGATGCCGGGGCCGGGCTTTCTCGAGGTCCTCAAGTCCCTCAAGCAGTCCCAGCCTCGGTTGCCGGTGCTGGTGCTGAGCGTCCATCCGGAGGATCAATACGCGGTGCGCGCGCTTCGGGCCGGCGCGGCGGGTTACCTCACCAAGGACCACTCGCCGGAAGAGCTGGTGGCCGCCATCCGCAAAGTGCACCGCGGCGGGAAGTACGTGAGCGCGTCGCTGGCCGAGCGGTTGGCCGTAGGGCTGGAGATCGGGGCGGAGGGCTGGCCTCACGAAAAGTTGTCGGACCGGGAGTACGACGTGCTGTGTCAACTCGGATCCGGCCGCACCGTGAAGGAGATCTCGGAGCAGCTCGGTCTGAGTCCCAAGACGGTGAGCACCTACCGGTCGCGGATTCTCGAGAAGATGAAGCTCGCGGGGAACGCCGACCTCGTGCGGTACGCGTCGCAGCACGGACTGATCCGCTGAGCCGAACGCTCAGGGCGTCACCAGCGCCTCCTTCACGCCACTCAGCACGAACTGGACGGCGACCGCCGCGAGCAGCAAACCCATGATCCGCGTCACGACGCGGACTCCAGTCTTGCCCAGCCGGGTGAGCAATGGCTCGCCGATCCGGAGCGTGATGAACGACACCAGTCCGGTGAGTACGATCGCGCCGTAGACGATGGCCGTCTGCGCCGGCCCGCGCGCCTGGCTGGACAGCACGATGACGGTGGAGATCGCGCCGGGGCCGGCAAGCATGGGGATGGCGAGCGGTGTGATCGCGACGTCCTCCTTGACCTGGCCCTCAACCAGCTCGGTGGGGCCCTCCTGGGTCCGGCGTTCTCCCCGCAGCATGTCCAAGGCGACGAACCAGAGGATCAGTCCGCCGGCGGTGCGGAACGCGGCGAGCGTGATGCCGAACGTGCGGAAGAGCGCGGTGCCGGTCGCGGCGAAGAGCACCAACAGAATGGTCATCGCGATGCACGCCCGCCGCGCCGTCCTCCGCCGCTGCTCTTTGGTTTCGTCCTGGGTGATGACGAGGTAGGTCGGGATCACGGCGAC
>DASSUE010000265.1:0-6181 GCA_035707305.1 Gemmatimonadales bacterium | reverse complement strand
GGCAGCACCGCGTCGGGAGGCAGGCGGACGTCCTCGAGGTGGATCTCGCTGGTGTCCGACGCCCGGAGCGACAGCTTCCCCGCCTGATCCTTCGCCGAGTAGCCGCGCGTGTCCGTCGGAACGATGAAGCCGCGGATCGATGTGATGTCGTCAAGCGCGCCGGTCTTCGCCCAGATGATCGCGACCGTAGCCTGTGATCCGTTGGTGATCCACATCTTGGTGCCATTCAGCACCCAGCCGTCGGGCGTCTGACGGGCGGTGGTCAGCATCCCGCCGGGATTGGAGCCGAAGTCGGGCTCGGTGAGTCCGAAGCAGCCGATCTCCTGTGCCGCCGCGAGCCGCGGCAGCCAGCGTTGTTTCTGCTCGTCGGAGCCGAAGGTGAAGATGGGATACATCACCAGCGCACCCTGGACCGAGGCGAATGATCGGATTCCGCTGTCGCCGCGCTCGAGCTCCTGCATGATGAGCCCGTAGGCCACGTTGTTGAGCCCCGCGCAGCCGTACTGCTCGGGCAGGTTCGCTCCCAGCAGGCCGAGCTCGGCAATGCCGGGTATCAGCTGCTTGGGAAAGCACCCCTCGATGTAGGCCTTGCCGATGACGGGCATGAGGTGCTCATCGACCCACGCCCGCACCGTGTCGCGAACCGCGCGCTCCTCCTCACTGAGGAGGCCATCGAAGCCGATGAAGTCCACACCGGCGAACCGCTCGGCGACTGTGCTGGTCACGGGGAGCCTTCCGTTCTCGCGGCAGCCGGCCGCCGCCGTTGCGGGGCAGTCGCCGCGGCCTGCCCCCCTGCCGCTACCGGACGCCGCGCCGCAGGGAGCACACCGACGTCGCGGGCCTTGATCCGAAACGTCGGCCCGTGATCCACCGGCAGCCCGGCTTCGGCTTGCCACTGGTGTACCATCTCGTGCAGCATCGTGTGCTCGACTTCCTCCCACGGATGCCGGGCGATGTGCAGCCGACTGATCGCGATCTCGATGGGCCGGCCGGTTCTGAGATCGACGCTGACTTCGCCCAGCCGTACTCGCATGCGCCCCGAAAGTCGGATCGGGATCTCGCCCAGCGCGCCGCCAAAGAACTCGTCGTTGAGCCGGCGGTGTGCCTCGTACAGCCGGTGCAGCAGCGCGAGATCGCCCGGCCGGGGGCGCTCGGACGGACGTGTGGCCGCCCCCCGCGGCACGTAGAGCTCCACCGGAAACGCCAGGAAGATTCGCTCCGCGGCCCGGCGCTGTTCCCGCGAGCGTCGCCGATCGACGAAGTCGACGATCGCCCGGAGTACCCGGTCGGGCGCGAAGGCGTAGCCGCGGTGCAGCCGGAGCACGCGACGCGCGGTGAGGCTCACCATCACCGTGCGGTTCGCGTGGGCGCGAATCGCGGTGATCCCACGCAACCCGAGCTGCACGAGTCGGTGTGCGAGCACTTCGTCCGGCGGAGCGAGCGACGAGACCGCGCTCACGCCTCGACTCCATCGACGGTGGAGACCACGGGCTCGGGCGTCACCCGCCGAGAGAAACTGAACCGATCGGAGGTCGCGAACGAGCCGCTGTCCGGGTCCCAGCGGTAATGCTGGATGTGCACGATGTCGGACCCGATACGAACCAGATTGAACGCCGACGGCCGCCCGCCCCGGGAGCGGAAGCTATGAGTGCCCGACGTACTTACGGTGAGCCGCCCCTCGACCTGCCCGGCCCCTTCCTGATGATCGTGGCCGCAGAGCACGACATCGGCACCGGTGTCGAGCAACAGGCGGTGTGCGTCGCGCCAGCGAGCCAGGCCCATCCGCCGCGAGAGGGATCCGGGAAGCACATTGTGGTGAATCACGAGCACCCGCGCCTTGCCTCCCGGCGCGCCAGCGAAAACCCGCTTGACCCGACGGGCCTCGGAGCGCGGCAGGTGCCCCTTCACCGCCATGTCGTTCGGATTCCACGTCAGCGAGCCCCAGGCTATGCCGTATGCGCTCAGCGCGCCGGCGATCAGGGCGCCGCCGATGTCCAAGACGGGGCGGAGGTCGCCGAAGTACCGGCGGTATTTCTCGTACTTGACAGCCCTGCCCCGGATGCCGAGCGGGCTCTTCCACCACTCGAGATCGTGATTGCCGGGCACCACCAGCGTCGGGGCGGCATCGTGCATGTGGCGCACGAACACCCGGGCTCGCTGGAACTCGCCGTGACGCGCCCGCTGGGTGAGATCGCCCGAGACCACGATCGCGTCCGCCTCGAGCGTCGGAACGAACCGCTCCAACGCCTCGACCTGCGGCAGGTCGGCGTGCCTCCCGAAGTGCAGGTCGGAACAGTGCACGATGGTGGTTTCGGTCACCAGACCGCCCGGATGCGATAGGTGAGCGTGGCCGCACCCCGCGCGGGCACAGCGACGCGGAAGCGGGTCGTGGTCGCCGACACTTTCTCGGCGGGCACGGAGCTCGCCAGCACGGTCCATTCGCCGCCACGTTGCTCGTAGACCGCAACCGTCACCGCCGAATCTCGCGCATTGGTGAGCGCGACCTCGTACGCGGCAGTGGCGCGGATCCGTACGCCGGCCGCGCTGCTGTCACGCTCGGTCGTGAACTCAGTCTGCTTTCGCCGCGCCGTCAGATCGAATGCGTTGCCGGCCTTGAGCGCCAGGTTCTGCCCGGCCGGTGTGTGTTTGACCACTGCCTCGCCCACCAACTGGAGTCGGCCCTCCCGGTCCCGATCGAAGATCCGGGCCACCCCTGCGGGCATGGGTCGGTCGCCCAGCGCGCTCCCGCGCCGGCGATCGACCGTGTAGTCCACCGAGACCGGGATTTCCTGGGGATCGTCCGGCTCGCGCTCGATCACGTAGTAGAACTCGGGGCGGCGCACGGTGTACTCGCGCGTCACTTGGGTGGTGGCCGGCTCGAACAGCGGGATGAGGCTGGTGGTGCCCGGCTGCAGCGACCAGCGGCCGGGAAGAGAATACACGTGGACCTCGCCCACGGATTCTTCGGTAGGCGGGGTCATACGTGCTTCCATCCGGTCGGTGGCAACTCCCGCCGCGACTCCGCCGAGGCGATGGACGATGGCTCGATCTCGACTCACAGTTCCGGCGAGCAGCTGTACCTCCGCACTGTCGAACCGGATGTCCTGCACCGGAATCGACGCCAGCCCGTCGACCCGCGCCCGCGCGCCCTCCAGCGTCACCGCGTAGGTCGCCTGCCAGCTGGCGCCGCTGGTGAAATAGGCGAGGCTGAGCGAATTCCTCGGTTGTGCGGATTGCACCCGAAGCTCGACCACGGGGTGCGTCACCACCATGTCCTCGGTGTAGCGCAGCTGTCCCGGGCGCTGGAAGACGATCGATCCGTTGTCGAGCCGCCAGGCCTCGGGATTCACGCTGAGGAGCGTTGCGCTCAGCGGTCCGTACGGGTAACCGGTTTGAAACTCGAACTTCCGTCCGACGGCGCGGCGGAGCACGCTCTGCTCGCCCACGTCCGCGTCGTACCGTGCCTCGCCGAGGACCACGGCTGGATCGAGCGAGATCACCGAGGAGGGTTCCATGCGGCCGATCTCGAGCCGGTGGCTGGACACGCCTTTCGGGACCTTGGCGGCGAACTCGCGCCGGACCAGCACGCGGCCGTCGTTGTAGACGGTGACGGAGGTCTGCGCCAGCAGATGCCCCGATGGCCGGATGGCGGGATGGCCAGCAACTGCAAGCCCAACGAGCAACCATGCACGGCCCTGGCAGCGTCGGGCCATCTGGGCATCTGGGCAGCCGGCCATCCGGTCTCCGGCCATCCGGCCATCGGGCCATCCGGTCATCTCTTCATGAACTCCATCGCCAGCCGGCCCGCGATCCGGCGAACGATCACATAGGTGGCGAGGACTGCGAGTACCGAGGTGAGCCGCGCGGTGGGATCCTCGGGGACTCGAAACATGACGTACAGACCCATCAGGATCGTCGCCGCCAGCGCTGCGCGTGACGAGATCTTCTTGGCGCGACCCTCCCGCTCCCACCGGCACTCGGGGCAGAGGTCACCCCACCCGATGCCGCGCACCCGCTTGCCGCACTTGGCGCAGGGGACTTCAGGCGACCCGCCGAGCGACGGCATGGCCGAACTCCTGGGTGGTCGCCGTTCCGCCGAGGTCGCGGGTCCGGATCTTGTCGCCCACGAGGACGTGCTCGATGGCGTCGCGAATCCGCTGGGCGCGGTCGAGCTCGCCCATGTGGTCGAGCATCATGGCCGCCGCAAGCATCTGCGCCGATGGATTGGCCAACCCCTTCCCCGCGATGTCCGGCGCGCTCCCGTGCACCGCTTCGAAGATCGCGGCCTTGGTGCCGATGTTGGCCCCGGGCGCCAGTCCGAGTCCACCGACCAGCCCCGACACCTCGTCGCTCAGGATGTCGCCGAACATGTTGGTGGTCACCATGACATCGAACTGCTCCGGGCGCATCACCAGCTGCATGGCACAGTTGTCCACGATCATGTCGCCCGATTCGATCCGCCCCTCGTACTCCTTCGCCACCAACCGGCCGGTCTCCAGGAAGAGCCCGCTCACCATCTTGAGGATGTTGGCCTTGTGCACGATGGTCACCTTCTTGCGACCGTGACGCACCGCATACTCGAACGCGTAGCGTACGATCCGCTCGCAGCCCGCGCGCGTCACGATGGCCATCGACTCGCCCACCGCCCGGGGATCATCGCCGACCTGCACGAAGTGCTCGACTCCGATGTAGAGGCCCTCGAGGTTCTCCCGCACCAGCACGATGTCCACCGAATCGAAACGCCCGCCCGGAAGCAGGGTCCGGGCGGGTCGCACGTTGGCGTAGAGCTCGAATTCCTTTCGAAGTCCGACGTTGACCGAGCGAAACCCGGTGCCGACCGGCGTGGTAAGCGGACCTTTGAGCGCGACAGCGTTCTTGCGGATACTCTCGACCGTCGCATCGGGGAGCGGGGTGCCGGTGGCCTCGACGGCGGCCATCCCGGCGAGCTCCTCGTCCCAGTTGAACCGAAGTCCCGTCGCCTCCAGCACGCCCACGGTCTGCGCGGTGATCTCCGGGCCGATGCCGTCGCCCGGGATCAGCGTGACGTCATACGTCGTCATGGGTTCTGGGCGAGGGGCAGCACCGCGGCTACCGCCGCGCTCAGAGCTTCGTCCGGCGACGCACCCATCGCCCAGGTGAGCGCGTGCCACTCCACCGCGCCGGTGCGGGTGTCGGCCAGGGCGATGGTGAGGTCCGCCCGGAGCGCCCCGCTGGTGTCGCGCACGAACACGAGGGCCGCCGGCACCATCGCGAAGCGCCCGCCGGTGAACGACGTGAGGCTCCGCAGGTTGGTGCGGAGCGGCTCCGGCACGCGTTTGAGCTTGGGCGATCGAAGGATGGCCTGCCCCATCTGGTCCGGCTCCGACAACATCCCCGGGTTCCGGCGCGCGATCTGTCGGATCCGGGGCGGAAGCACCCAGGTGATCTCGGGTGCCCGCGCCTGGAGCTCTTCGCCGATCACCGAATCGGCCCACCGCAGCACCTCACGCCGGTTGCGGAGCCCGGCATAGACACTGTCGCGGGTCAGCGCAGGATCGGCGGCCGCGAGCGTCAACGGCAGCACGGCGATGGCCTCGCCCGACAACGCGAGCGTGTTGAGCGCTTTGGGCGGCTTGGGCGGGCGGGATTGCGCCAGACCGAGCGTGGGGGCGAAGAGCAGGATGATGACGGTGATGACGGATGGGTATGTCACGGCGGAAACGTAATCGCGGGCGCCCGCCCCCGCACGATCACTCGAGCGACAGTCCGCCGTCCACGACGATGGTCTGGCCGGTGATGTGCCTCGCCGATTCCGAGCACAGGAACGAGACCACGCGGGCAACGTCGTTGGGCTCCGCGACCCGGCCGAGAATCGAGCTCTTCTGGGCCCGCTCGATGACCTCCTTCGGCAACATACCCATACGCTCGGTTCGGATGAATCCCGGCGCCACGGCGTTCACGTTGACGTTGGACGGCCCCAGCTCCACCGCCGCGGCCCGCGTGAGGCCCACCAGCGCCGCCTTGCTGGCGGCGTAGTTCGCCACCCCGAATCCGGGTCGTTCCGCCTGATGGGCGCTCACGTTCACGATCTTGCCGTAGCGCTGGGCTCGGAAGACCGGCGCCACCGCACGGATGCAGTTGAACGAGCCGGTCACGTTGGTTTCGAGCACTTCGCGCCAGGCCTCGTCGGACAGCCGCCACA
>DASSUE010000264.1:0-6807 GCA_035707305.1 Gemmatimonadales bacterium | reverse complement strand
GGCGTCCCGTCGCCGGTCAAACGTCCCGAAGACGTAAACATGATCATCTTCCGGGAAAACACGGAAGACATCTACGCCGGCATCGAATACAAGGCCCGTTCGGCCGAGGCGCGCGCGCTGATCGAATTCCTGCGCCGCGAGCTCGGCGCGCAGACCATCCGGTTCCCGGAATCGAGCGCCATCGGCGTCAAGCCGGTGTCGGAAGAGGGCAGCAAACGGCTGATCCGCGCCGCGATCGCATACGCCACGCGCCACGGCTATGACAGTGTGACGCTGGTGCACAAGGGCAACATCATGAAGTACACCGAGGGCGGCTTCCGGGATTGGGGCTACGACCTGGCTCGCGACGAGTTCGGTGCCGTGGAGCTGGACGGCGGGCCGTGGATGAGGACCGCGGCCGGCGTAGTGATCAAGGACGTCATCGCCGATGCGTTCCTGCAGCAGATCCTCACGCGGCCGCGGGAGTACGGCGTGATCGCCACCATGAATCTCAACGGCGACTATATCTCCGACGCCCTTGCCGCGCAGGTCGGCGGGATCGGGATTGCCCCGGGCGCCAACATCAACTACGAAACCGGGCACGCGGTGTTCGAAGCCACGCACGGCACCGCGCCCAAGTACGCGGGGCAGGACAAGGTTAACCCGGGCTCCGTCATTCTCTCCGGCGAGATGATGCTGCGCTACCTGGGCTGGGATGAGGCAGCCGACCTGATCATCCGTTCGCTCGAGCGGACGATTGCGAACCGGACCGTCACCTACGACTTCGAGCGTCTAATGAGCGGCGCGACACTCTTATCCACGAGCGGATTCGCCCGGGCGATGGTCGACAACATGGCGTGATTGCCGGGTCTCACCGCTCCCGCTCCCACCGGTCGATCCTGCGCCGGTCCTTCTTGGTGGGGCGCCCCTTTTCCTCATATACGAAGACGGGCTGAGTGATCCGGAGCCGCTCTGCGAGCCGCTCCCGCTCGGCCCGGCTGTCGCCATCCTCGTCGTATAGTCCCCGAGCGAGCGTGGCCGGGCCCCGCCGCACGCCCAACGCCCGGACTGACAGCCGCCACTCGAATGGCGGCTGCCGCACAGTGACGTGGTCGCCCACACACACCGATCGCGCCGGTTTGGCCCGCTCGCCGTTCACCTCAACCTTGCCGCCGGCCACCGCCTCGGTCGCGAGCGAGCGCGTCTTGTAGAACCGGGCGGCCCAGAGCCACTTGTCGATGCGCACGCGGTCGGTCTGATCAGTCATCCAGGAAGTGTACAGCGTCGGCGACCAACCGGCCGGACGGGATGATTGCCCGGACGGTGCCGCTCTCGCGAAATTACCAGTTCATGTCACTGCTCCTGATCGTCGCGCTCGGCGCGGCGCAGGCGACGGCCCCCGCGCAGGCGGTGGCCGTGGCTCCCGACTCCGCTGCGCCCGCGACCACCCCGGTGGATACCGCCATCATTGCGGCGACGGTGGCGCTGCAGCGGGGATTGCCGTGGCGGGCCAGCGCGATTCTCGCCCCGATGGTGGCCGATCGCGGGGCGCGCCCGCCCGCTGCCGTGCTTCTTGCCGCCACGGCCGCGAGTCGGTGGCGGGGCTGGCGCGAAGTCCGCGATCTCCTGAGCGGCGAGTCCTGGCTGGACACACTGGGCGGTGGCGAGGGCCGTCGACTTTTGGCCAGGTCCGCTTTCGAGCTGGGAGACGATTCCGCTGCGGTGCGTGATGCCGCGGCCGCCGCCGACGAATCGCGAGCGCCTGGGGTGCGCGCCCAGGCGCTGGTGGTCCTGGCTCGCGCGCTGGAGCGGCTGGACGCCCGGGACAGCGCGGCGGCGACCTACATCCGAGCGGCTCCGATGGTCCCCGACGCCGCGGACTGGCTCCGTCTCCGTGCGGCATCGCTCACCGCCGACAGCGCGGTGCGGGCGCAACTCTACGGGGGGTTGAGCAGCCCCGCCGCGCAAGCCCGAATCGGGCGCGCAGAGGCCTTGCTTCGGCAGCGCCTCGGCGACCGGCTTGGCGCCGCCGCAAAGCTCGACTCACTGGGCGCCCGGGCTGTGGCTCTGGAGCTGCGGCTGCAGGCCTCGGACAGCGACGGGCTCGTCGCGCTGCGCCCGCGGGCGCTGGCGCTGGCCAAGGACGGAGGGCCGGACGAGCGGCGGCGCGCCATCGTCCTGCTGGACAGCGTGTTCGCTCCGCTCGCTGCGGAGGAGGCACTCGTCGTCGCCCGCGCCGCCGCGGAAACCGGGCTCACCGATCGGGCGGTGAGCGCCTTCGAGCAAGCTTTTGCGGCCAAATTGGGGGATCGCGCCGACCGATTCGCCTACGGGAACGCGCTGTTCCGGCTGGCGCGCTACCCTGACGCGGCCAAGGCGTTCGCCCGCATTCCAGCCCGCGATCCGCGCGGTGGCGCGGCCGCCTATCAGCGGGCCCGATCGCTGCTTCGGGCCGGGGAAAACGCGCAGGCCGCGGCGGCGCTCCGGACCGTGCTCGTGAAGTTTCCCAAGGACACGCTGGCCGCTGCGCCCGCCCTCGTCCTGCTCGCGGACTTGGCGGCGGACCAGCGGCAGGATTCGCTCGCGCGACGGCTTCAGCTCCGGCTTGCACGTGCGTTTCCGGCCCACCGGTTCACCCCGCCGGCCAGGCTTCGCGCCGCCGTGATCGCGTTGATTCAAGGCGCCGCCGATACCGCCGCGATGGAGCTGGACGCGTTAGCTGCGGATCGCCGGGCGGCCGCCGAAACGCTGGCGGCGCTGTACTGGAGCGGGCGCGCCTGGGCTGCCCTCGGGGACAGCTCGCGTGCCCGCGAGCGATGGGAATCCGTCCGAGGACGGGATCCGGCTTCCTACTATGCATGGCTCAGCGAGCTGCGGCTGGGCCTGCCTCGGTGGGAGCCCCCAGCGGCCGCCGACTCCTTCGAAGCCGCGCCTGACATCGAGCAGGGTCTGGACCGGGCCGCGGAGCTCGACCGCCTGGGCCTCGCGGCCGAGGCCCAAGCAGAGCGGGACTGGATCGTGAGGTTCGCCGACGGGCCGCCCGAGCGGATGCTGGCGATCGCGGCCGCGCTCCGCCGCCACGGGCTCGCATCGCAGGCATCGCGCCTGGCCACCCGGGCGCTGGGTCGGGGCGCCATCGCCGACAGTCGACTCTACCGGCTCTTGTACCCCGTCCTCCATGCCGACGCGATACGGGCCGAAGCCAGCGCGCACCGGCTCGACCCCGCGTTCGTCGCCGCCCTGATCCGGCAGGAGTCGCTGTTCAATCCGACGGCAACGTCCAGCGCAGGGGCGCGCGGCCTGATGCAGCTCATGCCGGCTACCGGCGGTCTGCTCGCACGATCGCTCGCGTTTCCCACGTGGGATCCAGTGCTCCTCTGGCAGCCGGACGTGAGTATCGTGATGGGCACCCGGCACCTGGCGGAGCTTGCGGCCCGCTACGGCGACCCGGTTCGCGTGCTCGCCGCCTACAACGCTGGCATCCACCGGGTGACGCTGTGGGACGAGAAGCCGGGCGTGGCCGATCCTGAGATTTTCGCCGAGCAGATCCCGTTCGTGGAGACCCGCGACTACGTACGCATCATCCAGCGGAACCGCGAGCTCTACCGATCGCTGTACGACTGGGGGTCGCCCGCCCAGTAGCATTGGAGGGCGGGGCTTTGTAGCTTGCCCGTACGTAACGTACCTGCCCGCAGTTGGTCCGCCTGACGCGTCGTGGCGCGAGAGGCGTACATGACCCATGCATCCGGAGCCGTCCGTTCCGGCCGGCTCGATGATGTACTCGAGCGTCTCGGTGACGCCGCGCTCGCGGTGGACGCCGAGGGCCGCTGCATCTTCCTGAACCCCGCCGCCGCGCGACTCATACGCGACCGATACGGGGCGGTTCACGGCAGTCTCCTCGGCAGGCTGCTCCGCGACCACTTGCCGGGATTCGCCGGCTCCGCCCTCGACCACGCCATCCAGCGGGCCCGCCGCGATCTCGAGATCGTCACATACGAGGAGCGCGACCCCGCTTACGCCCGGTGTCTCGAGACCCGGGTGTTTCCGTCGGAGGCGGGCGTGTCGGTGCTGATCCGCGATATCACCGAGATGGTCGCGGCGCGCGACCGGGAGGTTCGCGAGCGGCGCCGGGTGGAGGAACGATTCCGCCAGCTGGTAGAATCGGTCGAGGACGTCGTGTTCCGTCTCGATCGGGATCAGCGCTGCGTAGACATCTTTGGCCGGTGGCTCGAACGTGAGGGCTACCGGCCGCGCCAATTTCTCGGTCGCACCACGCGCCAGATCGTCGGCGCCGCCAATGCGTCGGCGCACGAGGTTGCCAATCTAAGAGCGCTCGCCGGCGAAACCGTGGTGTACGAGTGGACGCTGGAGCGTCCCGACGGCACGCGCCACATGCAGACCTCACTGTCCCCCCTGCGCGGTCCGGGCGGGCGAATCCTCGGCATCGCCGGGGTCGGGCGCGACATGACCCGTCTCCACGAAGAGATGCGCGCCCGGGCCTACGCTGAATCGGAGGCAGCACGGTGGGCGTACATCTTCGAGCGCGCGGCCTGGGGCGTGGCGATCGCGAGCGCGGACGGGGAGCGATTCGAAGCGGTGAATCCCGCGTTCGCGCGGATGATGGGGTACGATCCGGAGGAGCTGCGCGGGCGGCCGGTACGAGACCTGTATCCGCCGCGGCGCTATGCAGAGCTTCCGGTCCAGCTCAAACGCACCGAGCGTCGCGGCCACCACATCTGGGAGACGGAGCTGCTGCGCAAGGACGGCAGCGTCTTTCCGGCGCTGGTAGACGTCGCCGCGATCACCAACGCGGATGGGCGGGTGGGGTGTTATGCCAGCACCGTACGGGACCTCACCGAGCGCAAGCGCGCCGAAGAGCAGGTCCGCCAGGCCCAGCGCACCGACATCGTCGGGCGCCTCGCGGGCGGCGTGACCCATGACTTCAACAATCTGCTGATGGTCATTCTCGGCTTCGCCGATCTGCTCGGGAGTGGGCTCGATCCGGATGACCCCCGGCGAGGGGACGTGGCCGAGATCCGAAAGGCCGCAGAACGTGCGTCCGGCCTTGCGCGCCAGCTCCTCACGATCGGCCGCCCCACGATCGTCCATCGAGAGCTGCTGGATCTGAACCGCATCGTTCAGGACCTCGACCCGTTGCTGCGGCCGTTGGTGCCCGCGAGTGTCCGGGTGCGGATCGAGCTGGCTGCCGGGCTCGGCGCCATCGCGGCCGACCGAGGGCAGATCGAGCAGGTGGTGGTGAATCTGGCCCTGAACGCGCGCGACGCGATGCCGTACGGCGGCGAGTTGCTGATAGAGACCCAGGAAGTGACCATCGAACCCGGCAGCGTTCCGTGGGCGGACGCGGACCTCCCTCCAGGGGCGTATGTCGTGCTCGTCGTGCGCGATACCGGAGAGGGGATGGACGATACCACCCGGGCCCGGTTGTTCGAGCCGTTCTTCACCACCAAGACCTCCAGCCGGAACGCCGGGCTGGGGTTGTCCACCGTGTGCGCGATCGTTACCCAGGCGGGCGGCCATGTGTCGGTCGAGAGCGCTCCCGGCGCCGGCACGACATTCCGGATCTGCCTGCCGAAGGTGGCGACCGCGCCTCCCGCGCGGCCCGCGCTGCTGCCGCCCACTCCGGTGGGAGGTAACGAGTGCGTGCTGATCGTGGAGGACGAAGCCTCGGTTCGCACGCTCGCCGGCCGCGCGCTCGCGGGCCTGGGATACACGGTGCTCGAGGCTGAGCACGGGCGTGAGGCCCTGAAGCTCCTGCACCAGTATCCCGGGACCATCGACCTCGTGATTACCGACGTGGTGATGCCGGAGCTCGGCGGCATGGAGTTGATCGAGGCGCTCGCCACCGAGCGGCCCGAGACGGCGGTGCTGATCATGTCGGGATATCTGGATTCTGATACGGCGTCCGACGTCATTCGCGACGCTGACCTCCCCTTCCTCCAAAAGCCGTTTGGCCCCGACGACCTGAGCGGGGCCGTGCGGGCCGCCCTCGATCGACGCTCCGCGCGCTAGTGCCTTACGTCACATACGGGGTCGAATCCCCCATCCATAATGGGGGCCTATCGTTGGCCGGGCGTCGCGCCCGGTTTTCTCGACTCAGCGTGTGATCAGGAGGACCGCATGAAGTGGATGCTCTTAACCGCCACGACCTTGGTCGTGTTGGCCGGATGCAGCCCGGCAGCGGATCGCGACAACGCGGCCGCGGGCACCTCCGGCACTGAAACCGGGATGGCGGCGACTGACACGGGCATGACCGGTAGCGTGGGCGCCACCACACCGGTAGCGACGGCCGATGTTCCGGGGGTCCTGGGGCAACTGGCCACGGCGAATCACAACGAGATTCAGCAGGCGCAGGCCGCGGCGAAGAAGGCGAGCACGCCCACCGTGAAGGAGTATGCTGCGCAGCTGGTGAAGGACCACAAGGCCAGCCAGAAGGAGCTCAAGCAGCTGGCTAGCACGTTGGGAACGACCCTTCCCGACAGCGGCGCAACGACCGAGTCGCAGAGCGCATCGATGGGCGAGCTGGAAGGGAAGAGCGGCAAGGCCTTCGATCAGGCATTCATCGATGCCCAGATCAAGGCGCACGAGCAGAACATCGACAAGATCCGCAACCAGCTGCTCCCCGCGTCGGATCGTCCAGAGCTCCGTGACTATCTCGAGAAGACGGCGGCGTCGATGGAAGGGCATCTCGCATCGGCCAAGCAGCTGAAGCAGGACCTGAGCAGCGGGAGCTAACCCGCGGAGGCGCACCATGTCGGGCAGGGTCAGGCTTTTCGGTCACGCGTTGCACCCGATGCTGATCGTCTTTCC
>DASSUE010000263.1:0-15925 GCA_035707305.1 Gemmatimonadales bacterium | reverse complement strand
GGTGAACGACACCATCGAGTCCCGCGGCGGCATCAACGACTTCCGTCTGGCGGCAGCGTACCGGATCGGGCAGTGGTGGGCGGTCGGGGCAGCCGCCCATATCATCACCGGCAGCAACCGGGTGGTCGCTCGACGCACGTTTTCCGACACCAACTACAGCCCGAGCACCCAGCGGGCGGAGCTCTCGTTCTCCGGGCTCGGCGTCTCGCTCGGCGTGATCGGACAGTTCGGTGACGCGCTCACCATCGCCGCCATGGCACGGACCGACGGCCGGGTTGGACTGGACCGCGATAGCACCGAGGTCGCGGACGTGGATCTGCCAATCACGCTCGGCGGGGCGGCGCGCCTGCGCATCGCCCCGAAGCTGCACGTCGCTGGACAGGCGCTGTACCGGAACTGGTCCACCGCGAACGGCGATCTCGTGAGCCTGGGCGGAACGGGTGCCACCAACACGCTGGAGGTATCGGGCGGCGTCGAGTTCGTACCCGATCCCCGCCGTCCGCTTCGCCGCCCCATTCGGCTGGGCTTCCGGTACGCACAGCTCCCATTCCCCCTCACGACCGAGGGCGATGCCCGCGAGTACGGCGTAACGCTTGGCAGCGGGTTCAGCTTTGCGCAGGACCGCGCGGTGGTTGGGTTTGCGGTCGAGCGCGCGTGGCGCGACCAGACCGACGCGTATCGCGAGACCGCGTGGATTGTCACGGCCGGGGTGACGGTGAGGCCGTAGGAAAGGCCCTCTCGCCTGTTCTTGCCTATATTTGCCCCCAATGCCGAAGAAGCTCTACATCGAGACCTACGGCTGCCAGATGAACGTAGCCGACTCCGAGCTCATGTTCGGGGTTCTCGGTCGTGCCGGGTACGAGCGGACCGACCAGCCCGCCGACGCCGACGTCATGCTGGTGAATACCTGCGCCGTGCGCGACAACGCGGAGCAACGGGTGATCGGCCGCGTGGGCGAGCTGCAGCGCTTCAAGCGGCCAGGCGGCCTGCTTGGCGTCGTGGGCTGCATGGCGCAGCGGCTCGGTCCCAAGCTGCTCGATCAGTCGGCCAAGGTGGATCTCATCGCCGGTCCCGATGCCTACCGGAGCCTGCCGGAGCTTCTCGTCACCGCCGGCGCCGGTCGCCGGGTAAGCGACACCGCCTTTCGCGCCTGGGAGCACTACGAGGATGTGCCGGCGGTGCGCGAGCCGGGTCCCAGCGCCTTCGTCACCGTGCAGCGCGGCTGCGATTACAAGTGCACGTTCTGCATTGTTCCGTATACCAGAGGCCCGGAGCGAAGCCGCATCCTTGGCGACGTCGTACGCGAGGTGGAGGCGCTCGCCGAGCAAGGGGTGTCCGAGGTCACGCTGCTCGGGCAGACGGTCAACAGCTATCACGACGGTACCCGCGACTTTGCCGATCTGCTGCGGGCCGTCGGCGCGGTGGGCGGTATCCGGCGGCTCCGGTTCACCAGTCCCTACCCGACCGACTTCACCGACCGCGTTATCGAGGCCATGGCCGTTACTCCCGCGGTGTGCGAGCATGTGCACCTGCCGGTGCAAAGCGGCTCCAACGCGGTCTTGCGCCGCATGCTGCGACGATACACGAGGGCGCAGTATCTCGATGTCGTAGCAAGGCTGCGCGCCGCGCTGCCCGGGCTCACGTTGTCTACCGACATCATCGTCGGCTTCCCCGGCGAGACCGAGGAGCAATTCCGCGAGACCATCACGCTGATCACGGAAGCCGACCTGGACGATGCTTACACCTTCCGGTACTCGGTTCGAGACGGCACGCCGGCCGTACGGCTCCGCGACCGCGTGCCGGATGCGGTGGCGGCGGAGCGCCTGGAGCGTCTCATCGAGGTCGTCCGGGCCCAGGCTCGGCGTAAGAACGTGGCCCGGGTGGGCGAGACGCATGAGACGCTGGTCGAGCGGCCGGCGCGGCGCGGCGGCTTCATGCTCGCCCGCACGCGGCGGAATCACTTGGTCCTGCTGGATCTCCCCCCGACGGCCGTGGGCGAGTATCACCAGGTGCGCCTCACGGGCACGACGGGCTCTACCTTCACCGGACGGGTCGTCACGCCGGAGCTCGCCACTCTATGATCCGAAATCTCAGCGAAGATCATGTGGCCGCCGCCTACGATGCACTGCGGCGACACTACGCCGATTTCTGTGGATGCGAGGTGTGCCGCGCCGACGTCATGGTGTTCGCCTTGAATCGCGTCGCGCCGCGGTATGTATCGTCGCTCGAGGGCTCGGTTGTCACCGAGGTCAACCTCGAGAAGGATCAAAGCCGGGCGCCCATCGACGTCGCGGTCATGGAGGGCTTTCGCAAGGTGTCGCTGGCGCCGCGCTGCGCCGAGCGGGGCTCAGTGAAACGTCAATAGCTAAGGGCCCGCCCCGGTGAGCGCCCGGGCGGCGCCAATGATTTTTACGGCGGCATTCGGGGCCGGTCTCGCGACCGGCCTCTTGCGTTTTCCGGCCACGCTCGCGACCGGCATTGCGCTCCTCGCTACCGTCTTGACGCTGTCGCACCGCGGTGCCTGGGGCGCGCTGATCCTCAGCGCCTCGACGCTTGGCCTGGTGCACGCGGCGCTGGCCATCCGTCGCGAGGCCAAAGGTTGTGCCGCTCGGCTGCCCACCGCCGAGTTTCGGCTCACTCTGGTCCTCGAGGAGCCGGCCGATGCGGCCGGCGGGGTGGTCCAGGTGCGCCCCGTTGGGTCGGGTTGCTTGGGCTCGGTGCGGGCACGCTGGCCTCGCGGCGTGGCGTTGCCTGCCGGGGTTGAGTTGCGCGCGCGAGCGCGATGGGTACCGCGGCCGCACTGGTCGGGCCGTGCCGGCGGCACACTCGTGGTGACCGCCGTAACCCGAGGCCCGGTGCAGGCCGCCTCGCTCGCGGATCGGCTACGCAATTCTGTGAGCGTCGCCAGCCGCCATCTGTACGGGAGCCGTGCACCACTGGTCGACGCGCTGGTGGTGGGGCGAAGGGCTGAGATGAATTCCGAGCTCAAAGACGCCTTCGCACAATCCGGGCTGGTACACCTGCTGTCGATCTCCGGATTCCACGTCGGTCTGTTTGCGGCCTGGATCGTGCTTGCGGCGCGGGCGCTACGGGTTCGCCGTGAGCGCGCTCTGGTTCTCGCCGCGGGCGCGGCGGCACTGTACGTCGCGTTTCTGGGGTGGCCCGCGCCCGCCACGCGCGCGGCCGCCCTCGCCGCCGTCCTTGCGCTCTCGCGGGTACGCCAGCGACAGGTTCAGGCCGATCCACTGCTCGTCGCCACCTGTCTGGGCGTCATGCTGGTGGACCCGTGGGCAGTGCTCGATCTGGGCGGATGGCTATCGGCCGCCGCGCTCTGGGGCGCCACCGCCTGCACCCGTTGGAGCGACCGGGCCGTCGGGACGCACGCCGGGTGGCGATGTCTGGCCGCATCGGTTGGCGCTACGTTGGCAACCGCGCCGCTCACCGCCATCGCGCTGGGGACCGTCGCGGTTGTCGGCATCGCGCTCAACTTCGCGGCCATTCCCATCGCGGCTGCGGCGGTACCGGGCGTGGCAGCCAGCCTGCTGGCGTGGTCGGTCTGGCCGGGCATGGCGGAAGGACTCGCGACAGGCTCGGGTCTGCTGCTCCACAGTCTGGAACTGCTCGCTCGGGCAGGCGCGGCCGTGCCCGGCGGCCATGTGGTCACAGAGCCCGGTCCGCTCGCGGCGCTACCGTGGGCCGCCGGGTTGGTCACGCTTCTCTGGGGAATGTACGGCCGCGCCACCCGCGCCATCGCGCTGCGGCGGTGGAGCCTGGCCGCGGCGGTCGTACTGTGGGTCCTGCTCGCTCGGACACTTGGACCGTCGCCTGACCCGGATGGCACGCTCGCGTTACATTTTCTCGATGTGGGCCAGGGCGACGCGGCGGTCATCCGCACCCCGGGTGGCCACTTCGTCGTCGTGGATGCGGGGCCGCGCAGCGACCGGGTCGATGCCGGCCGCCGGGTCGTAGCGCCATTTCTGGTGCGGCAGCGGGCCCGGCGTATTGCCGCACTCGTCGTTTCACACGCGCACGCCGACCACGTGGGCGGCGCCGTCTCGGTGCTCGACCGGATCCCGGCCGCCGTGGTCCTCGAGCCTGGTGCGATATTCGACGATCCGGGATACACCCGGTTTCTCAGCGCGGTGGCCGCCGCGGGCGTGCCGTGGCGCCCCGGCCGTCCCGGTGACTCCTTTACGCTCGATGGCGTGCGATTCACACTGTTGCATCCCGACCCAGGGTGGAGTGGGTGGGGTGAAGATCTGAACGAAGACTCGCTGGTGCTACTGGTCGAGTACGGCGGCTTCCGGGCGCTGTTCCCCGGTGACGCGGGCTTCCCCGCCGAGCGTCATCTCGCGGGCCGGACCGGCGGGATCACGGTGCTCAAGGTGGGGCATCACGGCAGCCGTGGCTCGACCGGGAACGGTTGGCTCACTGAGCTTCAGCCGCGCGTCGCGGTGATATCGGTTGGCGCCAACACCTACGGTCACCCTGCGGCCGAGACGCTCGCGCGACTCGCGGCGAACGGCGTCGACATCCGCCGCACCGATCGCGATCGGACCGTAAGCGTCCTAACTGACGGGTCATCGATTACCGTCAGGTCGAGCGGCCGGGACACGACGTATTCACTGGCGAGCCCAGCGCCGTAGTCGGTCGCGCTCGCCCTCAACCAAGGAGCCGCGGTGCTGCCGACATCCTCCGTCACCACCATCGAGCGGTTCATTCTCGAGCAGGAGAGCCGCTATCCCGAGGCCACGGGAGAGCTCTCCAATCTGCTCTACGACATAGCGCTCGCCGCCAAGATCATCGGGGCCTCCATTCGCCGGGCCGGTCTCGTCAACATTCTGGGTGCGATGGGGTCAACGAATATCCAGGGAGAGCAGCAGCAGAAGCTCGACGTCTTCGCGAATGAGACGATGAAGAACTGTCTCCTGCATACCGGCCGGGTCTGCGTCATGGGCTCGGAAGAAGACGACGAGATCATTCCGATTCCACCCGAATACCCCGCCGGCAAGTACGCAGTCCTCTTCGATCCGCTGGATGGCTCCTCGAACATCGACGTGAACGCACCGGTCGGCACCATCTTCAGCATCTATCGCCGCATCAGCATGGAGGGCCGCGGCACCGCCGGCGATGTGCTGCAGCCAGGCTGTAAGCAGGTGGCCGCCGGGTACGTCATGTACGGCTCCAGCACCATGATGGTGTACACCACTGGCGAAGGAGTGCACGGCTTCACGCTCGATCCCACTATCGGAGAGTTTCTGCTGTCGTCGGCCAAGATCGTCACCCCGCGAACCGGGCAGTACTACAGCGTGAATGAAAGCAACTTCCCCCGCTGGAACCGGTCGGTTCAGGCAGCCGTGCGCGGTCTCAAGGGTGAGGCGCCGGATCGGATGAAGCCGAAGAACAGCCGTTACGTGGGTTCGCTCGTCGGCGACTTTCACCGTAACCTGATTGCGGGCGGCATCTTCCTGTATCCAGGGGATAGCAAGAATCCCAAGGGCAAGCTGCGGCTGCTCTATGAGGCCGCGCCGATGGCATTCATCGCTGAACAGGCTGAGGGGTCGGCCACCGATGGGACCGAACGGATCCTGGACATCGTGCCCACGGAGTTGCACCAGCGCACGCCGCTGGTGATTGGCTCGCGCAACGATGTCGGGTTCGTCGCCGATGTGCTGCGGGAGATCGAGGCGCGCCCGAGCGGCCCAATACGCGCGGCGACGTCGTGAAGACGGTCTACGGTCCCGACGATTGGACCGGCGACCCGGCTCGTGATCTCGGCGAGCCGGGTCGGTTCCCGTTCACGCGCGGAGTGTACCCGGGCATGTACACCGAGCGGCTCTGGACCATGCGGCAGTACGCCGGGTACGGCACGGCGGAGGAGACCAACGCGCGCTTCCGCCACCTGCTCGCCGCGGGCCAGATGGGGCTCTCTGTCGCGTTCGACCTCCCGACCCAGATGGGATACGACTCCGATCATCCCATGGCGCACGGCGAGGTAGGGCGCGTCGGGGTGGCGATCGATACCGTCGAGGACCTCGCCCAGCTGTTCCGCGAGATTCCGCTCGACCGGGTCTCCACCTCGATGACCATCAACGCGACGGCCGCGATTCTGCTGGCGATGTACGTCGTCGCGGGCGAGGAGCAAGGGGTACCCCGCGTCAAGCTGACCGGAACGGTGCAGAACGACGTGCTCAAGGAATACGTCGCGCGCGGCACCTACATCTATCCGGCGGAACCGTCGCTCCGGCTCGTCGCCGAAATCTTCCGGTTCGTCGCCGACGAGAAGATGAGCTTCAACCCGATATCCATCAGCGGATATCACATGCGGGAGGCGGGGGCCACTGCTGCGCAGGAAGTGGCGTTCACCCTGGCGAACGCGCTCGAGTATGTCCGGGTTGCGGTCGCGAACGGTCTCGATGTCAACGCGTTCGGTCCTCGGCTCTCGTTCTTCTTCGCCAGCCACAACGACCTGTTTGAGGAAGCGGCCAAGTTCCGGGCCGCGCGCCGACTGTGGGCCCGGCTGGTGCGAGAGCGGTTCGCAGGCAACGACCACACCGCCCGGCTTCGCTTTCATACCCAGACGGGCGGGGTCACGCTGCAGGCCCAGCAGCCGTTGAACAACGTGGTGCGGGTCGCGTATCAGGCTCTCGCGGCGGTACTGGGCGGTACTCAGTCGCTGCACACCAACGGCTACGACGAGGCGCTCGCCCTTCCCAGCGCCGAGTCCGCGACGCTGGCCCTTCGTACCCAGCAAATCCTTGGGTACGAGAGCGGGGTGGCCCGCACCGTCGATCCGCTGGCCGGAAGTTGGTACGTGGAATCGCTCACCGATCGGATCGAAGCGGACGCCCTGGCGTTGATACGCGAAGTGGACACGATGGGCGGGTCGGCCAAGGCCATCGAACGCGGCTTCCTCCAGGAGGCCATCGCCCGCAGCGCTTGGGAGCTGCAGCAGGCGCAGGAGCGGGGCGAGATCACCGTGGTTGGCGTGAACCGCTTCACCGAAGATGCGGAGCCGCCGCTCATCGAGGCACCGAACTTTCCAGAACTGGAGGAGAGACAGCGGCGACGCCTCGCAGCCGTGAAGGCGGCGCGGGATGACAACCGGGTGGCGGAGGCCCTGAAGTGCGTCGGCAGCGCCGCGGCCGGCTCGGCGTCCCTGATGCCGCCGATCGTTGAGGCGGTCCGGGCGCGGGCCACGCTGGGCGAGATCAGCGACGCCATGCGAACCGTGTGGGGGGTGTACCGCCCGGCTTAGCAGGCGTAGACTGCAGCAGCCTAATCGGAAGCCGTTCCTTATTCCCGATCTTCGGGAGTCGCTCCAGGCTGCCATGGGCCCGGCGTACGCGATCGAGCGTGAGCTGGGTGGTGGCGGCATGTCGCGGGTCTTTCTCGCGACCGAGGCAGCACTCGGCCGGCAAGTGGTGGTGAAGGTTCTCCCGCCCGAGCTCGCTGCGGGGCTGAGCGCCGATCGCTTCCGGCGCGAGATCCATCTCGCCGCCCGCCTCCAGCACCCGCACATCGTGCCGGTCCTCGCCGCTGGAGAAGCGGGCGAATTCCTGTTCTACACCATGCCCTTCGTGGCGGGCGAATCGCTTCGGGCGCGGCTCCAGCGTCAGGGTGAGCTCCCGGTCCCCCTGGCGGCGCGGTTCATGACAGAGATTGCCCGAGCACTCGCCTACGCCCATCGCCAAGGCGTCGTCCACCGCGACATCAAGCCGGAGAACGTGCTGTTGGCGGAGGAGGAAGCGCAGGTCGCCGACTTCGGCATCGCCAAGGCCGTCTCGGCCTCGGCGAAAGGCACCACGCTCACGTCGGTCGGACTCGCGATCGGGACGCCGGCCTACATGGCGCCCGAGCAGGCGGCGGCCGATGCCACCGCAGACCACCGTGCTGACCTTTACGCCCTTGGCGTCGTGGCCTACGAGATGATCGCGGGGCAGCCACCGTTTTCGGGTCGAACGGCAGCCCAACTCCTGTCGGCGCACGCCACCCAGCAGCCTCCTCCGCTCGTTACGCTGCGCCCCACGGTGCCCGCCGCGCTGGCGGACCTCGTGATGCGACTGCTCGAGAAGCGCCCGGCCGACCGGCCCCAGACGGCGGACGAAGTGCTTGGCCTGCTCGAGTCGGCGGTGACACCGGGGCAGGCGCTGCCCACGGTCCCGGTTCCGACCTCGGCTTCTGAGCTCGTCGCTGCCATTTCACGCTCACCTCCCCGTCGCGGACGCTGGATCCTGGCGGGCGGCCTGGCAGCGCTCGCGCTCGTGACATCGTTGGCCTGGCTCCGGAGTCGCGAAAGGCCGGTCGCGATAGATCGGCGCGTAGTGGCGGTCGCGCCGTTTCGGGTAAGCGGCGCGGATTCGTCGCTGGCGTACCTCCGGGAGGGCATGGTTGACTTGCTCGCGGCCAAGCTCAGCGGGACCAGCGCGATCACGCCTGCAGACCCCCGCACGGTGCTCGCACGCTGGAGGCGGGCCGCGGGAGGCGACCGCGACCTTCCCCAGGAGGATGCGGTTCGTGTGGCCGCGGCAGTCGGGGCGGGGCAGCTGTTGGAGGGGGACGTGGTGGGTAACCGACAGCGGGTCACCCTCAATGCGACGCTCATCGATGCATCCGGCGGCCGCGTTCGCGCGCGAGCGAGTGCCGAAGGCTCGGGCGACAGCTTGACGCAGCTTGTAGACCGGTTGGCGGCCAGCCTGCTGGCCTTGGGGGCCGGAGAAGGCGAACAGCGCGTCGCAGCGCTCACCAGCACCTCGCTCCCCGCTCTCCGGGCGTACCTCAACGGGCAGGCACTCCTGCGGCGGGGATTGTTCGTCGATGCTGCGCGCATGTTCACGCAGGCACTGCAGCTGGATTCGACCTTCGCGTTGGCCGCACTCGGAATTGCCCGGGCGGAAGAGTGGGGTAATAACTCGGGCACACCCGAAGCGATTCGCCTCGCCTGGCGCTACCGCGACCGGCTGTCGCCGAAGGACCGGGTGCACCTCGAGGTGTACGCGGGACCGCGGTTCCTGTCTCGGCCAGGTTTCCTGGATCAGATCAAGGCCGCAGAGCGGTTCGCTGTCGTGGCCCCCGACGGTCCTGACGCGTGGTACAAACTGGCAGACAACCTGTTCCATTACGGTCCACTGGTCGGACTGCCCGATCCGCACCGCCGGGCGGCCCAGGCCTTCAGCCGCTCACTGACGCTCGATTCGAGCTACGCGCCAACGCTGCAACATTTGAGCGAGATGGCGGCCGCGCTGGGCGATACGGCAGGGGTTGTTCGTGGGTTTGACCTGCTGCGACGGGTTGACTCGCTTTCGCCTATTGCGGCCGCCCGCCGCTGGCATGTGGCGGCGTATGTCGGAGACACAGCCGAGGCTCGGCACGCGCTGGAGAACGACAGCATTCTGTCAATCGGGCCGTTCCACGTCGTGTTCTATTCGCTGGACCAACCCTTGACTCTGACTGGCACCGATGGGCTCTACGCGCGCGGCCTCGCCCGAAGCGCGACGGCGGACGAGCAGAGCGCGCTCGAGGTGTTCCGACTCAAGTACGACCTGATCCGTGGTCACCCTGCGCGGGGCCATCGCTATCCCGCGCACTTCTTCTCCGAAATGGAGGGTGACGCCATTACTCTGCTCGACGCGCTTTTCGCCGACGGCGATGCAACCGGGGGCACCGAAGCGGCGAAGAAGCTCGAGTCCCAGATCGGAAGGCCCGTGGCCGGGAACGATTTCGCTGGCATCTTTGCACGTTATGCCGTCGGCCAGCACGGGCTCGCCTCAGGTCGGCGGGAGCTGGCTCGCCGCGCGCTCGCGGATCTCAGGAACGGAACCGCGGCCCCCGACAGCGCGTGGCAGCTCGACTTGCTCCGGGAATACGCCCTCATGCTGGAGGCACAACTCGCCAGCGCGGAAGGGTCGAGCACGGCTGGGAGTCTCCTTCGCCAGCTCGACTCCGTGCTCGCCAACCCGCTAGGACAGACTTTTGCATCGTACGGCAACCTGGTATCCGCCCGGCTTCACGAGAGCCGTGGCGAGCCGGAGGCGGCACTCGCCGCCGCGCGGCGGCGCCTCTACGGCATCGCAAGCTTCCCACACTACGTGAGCGCCATTCGGCAGGAAGGGCGGCTCGCGGCACTGGTTGGCGATCGGGCCGGTGCCATCCGCGCGTATCGGCACTACCTCGCGTTGCGCGACGATCCCGACCCGCCGCTCCGCCCCCAGCGGGACAGCGTGCTCGCTGAGCTCCGCGCGCTCGAGCGCGAATCCACCGACAGACCATGAGCGATCCGCTGCGCGAGCTGCTGCAGACCGCGCTGGGCGAGGGGTACCGCCTCGAGCGCGAGCTCGGTGGCGGCGGTATGTCGCGCGTCTTCGTCGCCACCGAGACCGGTCTCGGCCGAAGGGTGGTGCTCAAGGTCTTGCCGCCGGAGCTCGCGGCCGGCCTGAGCGTGGACCGCTTCCGGCGCGAGATCCAGGTGGCTGCCCGGCTCCAGCACCTCCACATCGTGCCCCTCCTCAGCGCGGGCCAGGCGGGCGAGTTCCTCTACTACACCATGCCGTTCGTGGAGGGCGAGTCGCTCCGCACCCGGCTCGCCCGCGACGGCGAGCTCCCGGTCCCGCTCGCGGCCCGGATCGTCACTCAGGTCGCGCGGGCGCTCGCGTACGCCCACCGGCATGGCATCGTCCATCGCGACATCAAGCCGGACAACATCCTGCTCTCGGACGACGAGGCGCAGGTCACTGACTTCGGGATCGCGAAGGCACTTGCCGCATCCGCCGAGGAAGGAACCCTCACGGCCGCTGGGCTGGCTGTCGGGACCCCGGCGTATATGGCCCCCGAGCAGGCGACGGGTGACTCGCACGTCGATCATCGGGCCGACCTCTACGCGCTCGGCGTGGTCGCGTACGAGATGCTGGCCGGACAAGCGCCGTTCAGTGGACGCACACCGCAGCAGCTGCTCGTTGCTCACGCCGTGGAACCGCCGCCGCCCCTCGCCGCTCGTAGGCCCGGCGCACCGGCTCCGCTCCTTGAACTCATCGGACGCCTGCTCGCGAAGCGGCCTGCTGATCGGCCCCAGACCGCCGATGAGGTGGCCCGCGCTGCCGAGTTGGCTGCGACGCTCGAAGCGGGCACCGAGACTGTCAGGGTGCCTCCCCCGCCAACCCTTATCACAACCGCGCGTCGAGGTCCCTGGGTCGCCGCCGGCGCAGTCGCGGCCCTGGTGCTTGTGGCCTCGGTGGCATGGCTCACCCGGCGGGAGAAGCCCGTGACGGTCGACCGGAACGTGATCGCCGTGGCGCCGTTCCGCGTGCGCGGGGCGGATTCGTCGCTCGCATACCTGAGGGAAGGGATCGTCGATCTGCTGGCCGCGAAGCTGGCGGGCACGGCCACGCTCCGACCCACCGATCCGCGGACGCTCCTGAGCGCGTGGCATCGGGCCGCGGGCGACGGCGACCTGGCCGAAACGGATGCCGCAGGCGTCGCCGCGCGCGTGGGCGCCGGACGGCTGGTGCAGGGCGAGGTGGTCGGGACCCGGGCGGGGGTGACGATCAACGCCACCGTTCTCGACGCCCCGGGCGGTACGGTGCGCGGTCGGGCCAGCGTTGAGGGCGCCGTTGACAGCCTGACGCGACTGGTCGATCAGCTCGCGGTCAAGCTCCTGGCGCTTGGCACCGGCGAAAACGAGCAGCGGCTCAATTCCCTTACCAGCACCTCGCTCGCGGCGGTTCGCGCCTATCTGGACGGACAGGCGTTTCTGCGGGGCGGTCGGTTCGAGGAAGCCTATCGCCGCTACGAGAGCGCGCTCGACCTCGACTCCACCTTCGCACTCGCCGGACTCGGGCACCTCCGCGCGGGCGAGTGGCTGGGAAAGGGCTGGCAGGGACGTGGCGCAGACATCGCCTGGCGCCACCGCGATCGGCTCTCACCTCGGGATCGCGCCCACCTCGAGTTTTTTCTGGGCCCGAAGTTCCCCGAACGGCGGACGTACCGTGAGACCGTCGCGAACGCCGAGCGGTTCGTTGCGCTCGCAGGTGACAGCCCGGAAGCCTGGCATCAGCTCGGGGATTATCTCTACCACTTCGGCGCGGTGGCGGGTATCGAGGATGCGTTCCCTCGCGCGCGCCAGGCATTCGACCGCGCGCTGGCGCTGGATCCGAGCTTCGCCCTGGCCTTGGAGCATTATCCGGTGCTGGCCGTTGAGTTGGGAGACACGGCTGGGGCGGTGCGGGGTCTGGAGGCACTCACCCGGCTCGACTCCGCCTCGTCCGACGTCACGGCGCTCCGGCTCTACCTCGCCGAAGTTTTGGGCGATACGGCCCAAGCACGCTTGCTCGCAGCCACTGACAGCGCCGCGGTGGGGTTCGGTCGGGTATTGAGCACACTTACCAGTCAAGGCATCGGTGCACCCTACGCGTTGGGTCTGACGCAGCGTAGCCGGCGGGCTGCGATTACGCAGGAGGAACGCGAGACGCAGGCGGAGGCTGCATATGATGCACTCCTTCTTACCGGCAGGCCCACAGCAGCCGCGGCCCTGGTGGACAGCCTTCGCGCTGACCTACGGGTGGTGGCGCCGCTGCTGGATGGCCTCTTCGCCGGCGGTGACTCAGCCGCCGCGGCGCGCGCTGCGGCGGCCGTGGAGCGCGAGCTCGCCACGCCGGTTGCACCGGGGGACGTTGGGCGTGCCTTCGCACGATTCGCGTTGGGCCAGTATGCCCTCGAGCACGGCCGTGTTGATCTCGCTCGCCGCATCGCGCGGCAATTTCGCACCGCCCCGCTGCCACGTTCCGCTCTCGTGCTAGACGCGCAACTGGCTTTGGAACAGAGCCGAGGTGCGGCCGATTCCGCGCTCGCCCGTTTGGACTCCATGCTCCTTGGTCGCGCGTCTCCTCGGGCGCACCGAACCGAGTTGGGATTCAGTCCTCTCCTGGTGGTCGGCAACCTGGTGGCCGCGCGGCTTCACAGCGCACGCGGCGCCCCCGACGCGGCACTGCAGGCCCTGAGGCGGCGGATCTACGACTTCTTATGGATTCCGGCATACGTTACTTACTACCGCGAGGAGGGTCGGCTCGCCGCCCTCACCGGCGACCGCGCGGGAGCGGTGCGCGCCTACCAGCGCTACCTCCGGATCCGGGCCGACCCGGAGCCGCGACTCCGTCCCCAGCGTGACAGTGTGCTGGGCGAGCTGCAGGCGCTGGAGCGAGAGTCGCCCGACCGTCCCTGAGCGCATGCATTCGCGCGCCTTGAATCATCCCTTCTGACGCGCTAAGTTTTTCGGCCGATTCGAGTTAGCCGAACAGCCGGAGACCATGCCGACCTACGAGTACGCCTGCCCGGCGGGGCACGTGTTCGAAAAGTTCCAGAAGATCACCGAGAAGCCGCGGGCCAAGTGCCCCACCTGCGGCAAGCCGGCAACCAGGAAGATTTCCGGGGGGGCGGGGCTCGTCTTTAAGGGAAGCGGCTTCTACATCACCGATTACGGCAAGGACGGCAAAGGCCCCCGGAGCGAAGCGCCGGAGAAGACCCCTGCCGAGTCCGCGCCGAAGGCCGAAGCCGCCAAGACCGAGGCGGCGTCGAAGACCGAGCCCAAGAAGGCTGACAAGCCCTCGAAAAAGGCCGACGAGTGAGCGACGCCGTGCTCCGCGCCGAGCTCGCTCGCGTCGCGGCCGTGCTGGGTGGTGACGGCATCGAATTCGTGCTCGAGCGCCCGCGCGACGTCGGCCACGGTGACCTTGCCACGAATCTCGCGCTGGTGCTCGCGAAGCCGCAGAAGGCCAAACCCAGAGACGTCGCGGCTCGAGTGCTCGCCGAACTCCGGTTGCCGAGCTCGGTCATCTCCAAGACCGAGATCGCCGGTCCCGGATTCATCAACTTCTGGCTGGCCCAGGACGCTCTCGCCGACTCGCTGGATCGGATTCTCGCCGGCGGGCTGGCGTATGGGCGGAGCGAGTTCGGCCTCGGGCTACGGGTGAACGTCGAGTTCGTCTCGGCCAATCCCACCGGCCCGCTGCACGTCGGCCACGGCCGCGGCGCGGCCTATGGCGACGCCGTGGCCGCGTTGCTTCAGTGGACCGGTCACGCGGTGACCCGTGAGTTCTATATCAACGATGCCGGGGTCCAGATCGACAAGCTGGCCCGCTCCCTCTGGACGCGGGTGCAGCAGGCCCTGGGTCGCGATGAGGAGCTCCCGGAGGGAGGGTATCACGGCCGGTATCTAGCCGAGGCGGCGGAGCAGGTGCTCGCCGAACGGGGGCGCGACTTCGCGGATCTGCCTGCGGAGGAAGGCGTGCGGCAATGCCGGGCGATCGCGCTCACGATGCAGCGCAAAGAGCAGGATGCGGATCTGGCTGACTTCGGGGTGCACTTCGACGTCCACACCTCCGAGCAGTCCCTCTACGACCGCGGCCTGGTGGAAGAGGCGCTGGTGCTGCTGGGCGAGAAGGGGCTCACGTACGAGAAAGACGGCGCGCTCTGGCTTCGGACCACGCAGTTCGGCGACGATAAGGATCGGGTGCTCCGGAAAAGCGACGCAACGCTCACCTACCTCGTACCTGACATCGCGTATCACATCGACAAGCGTGCTCGAGGTTTCGACCGCGTGTTCGACGTCTGGGGCGCGGACCATCACGGGTATGTGCCGCGGATGCGCTCGGTGCTTGGGGCGCTGGGTTACCCGGCCGACTTTTTCGAGGTGGGGCTCATCCAGCTGGTGAAGGTGGTGCGGGGGGGCGAGGAAGTGAAGATGTCCAAGCGGTCGGGTGAATTCGTGACGCTGCGCGACTTGCTGGACGAGGTTGGTACCGATGCCACGCGCTACTTTTTCCTGATGCGGCGCCACGACTCGCCGCTGCCGTTCGACGTCGATCTGGCCAAGAAGCAGACCGATGAGAATCCGGTGTTCTACGCGCAGATGGCGCACGCGCGGCTCAGCGGCATCTTCCGCACCGCCGGTCGGCCCCCGGAGGCGGTCACCGGACGGCTCGAAACCGGCGCGCTCTCCGCGTCTCTGGATACCGAGCTGCTCAAGAAGCTGACCGGATTTCCGGCGGTCATCGAAAAGGCCGCGCGAGAGCGCGAGCCCCACCGGCTCACAACCTACCTCGACGAGCTGGCGGCGTTGGTGCACGGGTGGTATCACCACACCCGGGCTGTCGGGGCGCCGGAGGGTCCGGCCACCGAGCACGCCCGTCTTCTGCTCGCCCGCGGGGCGCGGCAAGTTCTGGCGAACGCATTGGGCGTGCTGGGCCTGTCCGCGCCTGACCGGATGTGATCCCATGAGCCTTGTCGTGGTCGGCAGCGTCGCGCTCGACTCGATCTTCACTCCATTCGGCGAGACTGCCGATGCGCTCGGCGGCTCAGCGGTTTATTTCAGCGTGGCGGCGTCGCTGCTGCACCGGGTGAGTGTCGTCGGGGTGGTGGGAAAGGATTACCCGCTGAGCGAGCTCGAACGGCTCGGGGGCCGTGGGATCGATTGGTCCGGCGTGGAGCGGGCCGACGGCGAGAGCTTCCGGTGGAAGGGCAAGTACTCCTACGATCTGCAAAGCCGGGAAACGCTCGAGACCCGGCTTGGTGTGTTCGCCCACTTTCAGCCCAAGCTCCCGCCCGCGCTCCGATCGGCCAAGTATCTCTTCCTCGGCAACATCGATCCTGAGCTTCAGCTCGGCGTGCTGGAACAGATCGACCGTCCCGAGCTGGTCGTGTGCGATACGATGAACTACTGGATCCAGAGCAAGAAGGAGGCGCTGCTCGCGTTGCTCGGCAGGGTGGATGTGCTGATGGTGAACGACGGCGAGGCACGCGAGCTCTCGGCGGACTGGAACATCCATCGCGCCGCTCGCTGGATCCTCGCCCACGGTCCCAAGCGCGTGGTGATCAAGCAGGGCGAGCACGGGGCCATGTTGATGGCGGGCGGCCGGACCTTCTACGCGCCCGCGTT
>DASSUE010000262.1:0-2290 GCA_035707305.1 Gemmatimonadales bacterium | reverse complement strand
CCCGATCGAGTCGGTCAGGCCGGCGGAGAGCCTACCGCCGGTGCAGGGCGACCGCCGGGCCGGATTTCGCCGCACGAGCAACAACGCCGGGGGGCTCGAGGCCGGTATCACTACCGGTGAGCCCCTGGTGCTCAGGGTCGCGATGAAGCCGATCGCCACGCTCATGTCGCCGCTTCCGACAGTCGACCTCACGACCGGGGCATCCGCCCAGGCACAAAGCGAGCGTTCCGACGTGACCGCGGTGCCGGCCCTAGGGGTTATCGCGGAGGCGCTCACCGCCTTCGTTCTGGCAGACGCGATGATCGAGAAATTCGGAGGCGACAGTCTGGGAGAGATGCGGCGCAACTACGACGGTTACCTCGCCGCACTGGGAGCGCGTTGGAACGCGCTCCGCTCCGACCAGGTGGAGGCGGGCTGATGCCGAAACACCTCATCCTGGTCGGCCTGCCCGGATCGGGGAAGAGCACCGTCGGCCGGCTGGTCGCCGATGCGCTCAACGCACCCCTCATCGACATCGACGTCCTGCTGATGCGGGAGATGGCGATGCCGGTGAGCCAGATCTTCGCCATGCAGGGCGAGGTGGCGTTCCGCCGGATGGAACGCGATGCGGTGCGTACGGCCTGTGCCCGCGAGCCGGCCATCATCGTGCCCGGCGCCGGGTGGGCGGCGCAGGAGGGTGAGCTCGATGCCGCCCGCGCCACCTCGCTCGTGGTCTACCTGAAGTGCGCCCCGGCGACCGCGCTCAAGCGTACCGAACAGGGTGAGGGGCGCCCACTGCTCCTCGGCGCCGATCCGCTGGCGCGGATGCGAGAGCTGGAGGCCCAGCGCGAGCCGTTCTACATGCGGGCCGATCGCCAGGTGCCATCCGACACCCGGCCGGCCGAGACGATCGCAGAACACGTCGCCCGCATCGCCCGGGAAGCTGCTGGCTGGTAAGTAATTATCCCACAGCCGGTTACGAATCCCGAACTTGCCTCGGGGAACCGCTCCGGGTTTCTTGAACCGGGCCAGAGTTGAGCCGCCGATGTCCCCGGCTCGATAGAATAGGATTATGCCAGCGAAGGCAAAGAAGACCACCAGGATCGCGAGGGCCGCCAAATCCCCGTCGCCGGCCAAGGTGACGAAGCCGGCCAAGGCGACGAAGCCGGCCAAGGCGACCGGCGCGACCAGACGCGCCCGTGCGGCAGCCGCTCCCGAACCCGGTCCGCGGCGACGCGGGAGCGCGCTCGTGATCGTCGAATCGCCCGCCAAGGCACGGACGATCGGCAAATACCTGGGTTCGGGATACGCGGTGAAGGCCACCATCGGCCACGTACGCGATCTCCCCACCCGGAAGCTGGGTGTGGACATCAACAATGGGGCATTCACGCCTGAGTACGTGATCATCAAGGGAAAGAACCAGACCGTCGCCGACATCAAGAAGGCGGCGAAGTCAGCCCGCGAGGTCTTCCTCGCCACCGACCCGGACCGCGAGGGTGAGGCGATCGCCTGGCACGTGGCGAGTCAGTTGGACCGCGGCGTTCCCACTCACCGCATTCTGTTTCACGAGATCACCAAGGACGCGGTGAACGAAGCGATCCAGACGCCGGGCCGCATCGACGAGCAAAAGGTCAACGCACAACAGGCCCGCCGGATTCTCGACCGGCTGGTTGGATACAAGGCAAGTCCGCTGCTCTGGAAGGCCATCAAGACCGGTCTGTCCGCCGGTCGGGTGCAGACGGTCGCGCTTCGTTTGATCGTAGAGCGGGAGCGCGAAATTCGCGCGTTCAAGCCCCAGGAGTACTGGACGATTGAGGCGGAATGCGCCAGGGATGGCCAGGACTTCGAGGCCTCGCTCCACAAGATCGCCGGGCACAAGCCGCAGCTGCACACCGAGGCCGAGGCGCGGGCGGTGGTCGATGCGGTCACGGGCGTGCCCTTCATCGTCACCGCGGTGGAGCGGAAGCAGCGGAAGAAGCGTCCCGCGGCACCGTTCACCACCAGCACCATTCAGCAGGAGGCCGCCAAGAAGCTGGGCTTCTCCAGCCGTCGCACCATGCGGGCGGCCCAGCAGCTCTACGAGGGTGTGGAAGCCGGGGAGGACGGTCCGGTTGGCTTGATCACATACATGCGAACCGACTCGGTTCGGGTCTCTGATCAGGCCATCAAGTCGGCCCGCGACTTTATCCGGCGCACCTTCGGTGCTCCCTACCTGCCGGACGCGGCGAACCAGTACAGCTCGCGGAAGCAGACCGCCAAGGTACAGGATGCCCACGAGGCCATCCGTCCTACCGACGTTCTCCGGCGGCCG
>DASSUE010000261.1:0-6707 GCA_035707305.1 Gemmatimonadales bacterium | reverse complement strand
GCTCGGAGTGATCGTCCAGCCGGTCACGGGAGCCATCGCGCAGGAGCTTCAGCTTCCGTCGGATGCCCGTGGCTTGCTGGTGACCGACGTGACGCCGGGCGGGCCCGCCTGGAACCTGTTGTTCGACGAGGAGGCCGGTGGCCCCGACGTAATCGTCGCGGTAGAAGGCAAGGCCGTGAAGACGGAGGCCGAGCTACGGAATGCGCTCCGCGCCGAGCCTCCGGGCTCAGTTGTGACACTCAGGGTCTACAACCCCCGCCAGCAGAGCCGCCGGGTGGAGCGGGTACGCATGGCGGAGTAACGCTTTAGCGATCAGGTGACCCCGCTCACCGAGGCGCGTCCGGCATTGTCCAATCTTTGGACGATGCTGGACGCGCTGGTTTTCGACATCGATGGCACTATACTCGACAGCAATCCGGCCCACGTCGCGGCGTGGGCCGAAGCGTTCGAGGAGTTTGGCTATCCGGTGGCGCCCGACCGGATTGAACGTGAGATCGGGATGGGCGGAGACCGGTTGGTGGCGCAAGTGCTGGGTGACGCGGCGGAAGCCACCTACGGCGATCAGTTGCGAGCCCGGCAGACGGACCTGCTGCTTCAGCGGGTGCGCCGATCGCCGGTCGCTCCCTTGGCCGGCGCGATCGAATTGCTCGATGCGGTCCGGGAGCGTGGCGTGGCCGTTGCCCTGGCGACGTCCAGCACCCGCGCGCATCTCGATGCGCTGCTCGCCAGCGCCAGGCTCGATCTATGTGCCCACGCCGACGTGGTCGTCACCCGAGGACCGCAGGATGCAAGCAAGCCGGCCCCTGACCTTATCGTCAAAGCGGTCGAGGCGCTGGGGCTCGCTCCGAGCCAGTGCGCCGCGGTAGGCGACACTCGCTTCGACGGAATCGCCGCCTGCCGCGCCGGCGTCACATTTCTGGCCGTTCGCTCGGGCGGCAAGACCGCCGCAGAGCTGTTCGAGAGCGGCGCGCGCGGCGTATGGCGCGATGCTGCAGACCTTCTCGATCAGCTTGACGTAGGGTTGCACTTGGCCTCCCCGGTGAATGCCCGGCTCACGTCCGAGCTGCTGATGCAGCTCATGCACTCGGCGCTGGAGGAGGCCCGCGAAGCGCTCCGCGCGGGGGAGTCACCGGTCGGGTGCATCCTCGCCGACGGCGATCGGCGCATAGTGTCGGCCGCGCATCACGAAGTCGCCGCCACAGGTGATCCGACCGCGCACGCGGAGCTGCGCGCGATCCGAGGAGCAGAGCCGACGCTCCGGGACTGCGGCTCTCTGATCCTGGTCACGACGCTCGAGCCGTGCGTCATGTGCTTAGGGGCCGCGACCCTGGCCGGCGTCGACACAGTGGCCTACGGTCTGTCGGGTCCGTTGGGGACCCGAGCGCGCGCGGTCCGCCCGTCTCCGACGGGGCACGATCGCCTACCCCGGATAGTAGGCGGCGTGTTGGCGTCCGAGAGTCGCGCGCTGTTTAGCGAATGGTTGCTCGCCGGGACCACGATCTCGCGGGGCCAGTGTGGCGGGCAGATCGCGGTGGCCCAATGACCAGCCGCGTCGCCCGCAGCGCCGTCGTCTTCCCGCTCCGCAGCAAGTGGCGCAGGGTAGTCCGCCGTCCGGCAGGCCGCCGCCGCGTCGTCATCGCGGTGCTGGTCGCGCTCACGGTGGGCGTCGTCGTGAACCTCGCCACGCGGCCCCGCCTCACCGGCGGCGGGCCAGCGGTGCCACCGCTCGAATCCGGTGCCGCGCTGGAGGACTGGTCCGACTCCGCCGGGCAGGCGGCGCTTCGGAGCCGCCGGCTGATTCGCCTTGCGAGCGAGTGCCCTACCGCGTCAGCCGATCGCCGGCGCGCGGTGCTCGACTCCTTCGCCCAGTGGAGCGACGACGTGCTTCGGCTCGTCGCGTGCCGCCGTATCAAACCCGGCTTCACCGCCGAGCAGCTCCGCGCAGCGTGGGGAGTTCCCGTGAGCATCAGTCCCGACATGAACGGCATGCTGCCGATCGAGCAGTGGGACTATGGTCACCGGTCGGTGCTGATCTCCGACGGTCGGGTGAAGAGCTGGCAATAGGAGTGCGCATGAACGAAGAGCACTTCAACCTCTCGGTGCGACAGCTGCTGAAGCAGTTCGGCATCACCGCCCAGCGCGAGATCGAAAAATCCGTGGATGGCGCGATGAAAGCCGGTCGGCTCAAGGGGATGGAATCGCTTCGGGCCACGGTCACCATGCAGGTCGAGGGAATCGACGCCGACATCGTGGTGGAGGGACGCATCACGCTTGCCTAATGGGCAACGAAGGCTACCGACGCCGGCCGCCGACCCGGCATATTTGGGACGGCGTTCAGCCTCGAGGCCCTCGTGACCACCTTCGTCAAGCGCACGGATGTCGCGCTCGCCAGCGCACATACGCTGCCGCGCCGTTACTTCGTCGACCCGGCCGTCTTTGCGGAAGAGTTGGACAAGATCTTCCTCAGCCGATGGATCTGCGCGGGCCGCGAGGAGCAGATCGCACACCCCGGCTCGTACTTCCTGCGCCAGATCGGCTTCGAGAGCATCATCATCCTTCGGAACCGAGCCGGGACGGTGCGGGCGTTCTACAACGTCTGCCGTCACCGCGGCACGCGTCTCTGCGAGGAGCACCAGGGCCAGCTGGCCGGCACGATCCAGTGCCCCTACCATGCGTGGACCTACACGCTCGACGGCGAGCTCACCGGCGCCCCTTCGGCCGACACCATCGAAGATTTCGACAAGAGCGAATGGCCGCTGCACCGCGTGGCGGTCGCCACCTGGGAAGGGTTCATCTTCATCAACCTGGCCGAAGACCCGGAGCCGTTCACCGAAGCCTTCGCGCCGGTGTTCGACCGTTTCGAGCGATTCAACATTTCGAAGCTCCGGGCCTTCAGGCGCATCAACTATTCGCTCGAGTGCAACTGGAAGCTGGTGGTCCAGAACTATTCCGAGTGCTATCACTGCCCGCTGGTCCACCCGGCCCTGGTCAAGCTGTCGCCGCCCACCAGCGGTGAGAACGACCTGTTCCGCGGTCCGTTCCTGGGCGGGTACATGGACATCGTGGACGCGAGCGAAAGTCTGACCATGTCGGGCCGCGTGTGCGGCGTACCGGTCGGCGAGTTGCCCCCGGACGACCACCGGCGGGTGTACTACTATTCGCTCTTCCCCAACATGCTGCTCAGCCTGCACCCGGATTATGTGATGTACCACATGCTCTGGCCCAAGGATCCGGGGCACGTGGACGTGGAGTGCGAGTGGCTGGTGCATCCGGACACGCTCGGCAACCCGGACTACGACCCGAACGACGGCGTCGAGTTCTGGCACCTGACGAACCAGCAGGACTGGCACATCTGCGAACAGAGCCAGCGGGGCATCGAGTCCCGCGCGTACACGCCGGGTCCCTACTCGCGCCGGGAAGGTCTGTCCGCCGCATTCGACCAGGAGGTGCTGAGGTCGCTGGGCCACCACGCCGAGTGGTGATGCACCGGGCGGCGATCGCGGCCGTGGGCCTCCTGGCCGTGCGCGTGCCGCTGACACTACCGTTCGGCGCTGCCCTGATCGCGGTCGATCGCCTCGTCAGCCCGAATGCCGAGCCAAAGTGCGGCGCCGACTACCGCGAATCCTGAGGCGGTGCCGAGAGCCGCCATCCAGCCCAGATGGTCGGCAGTGAACGGCACCAACACCGCTCCGATTCCGCCCACCACGTTTCCTCCGGTGTTCATCAAGCCGCAGCCTGTAGAAGCATGCCTGCCCGAGACCGCGACCGCCGCCGCCCAGAATGGCCCTTCGGTCATCTGCTGGAAAGCGAAGCACAGCGCGAGCAGCATCACCGCCACATACGCATTGGCGGCGCCCGCCGCGGCCGCCAGCAGAACCGCGGTGAACGCGAGGCCTACGGCGCCGGGTATCCGATAGCCGAGGCGTGGCCCGTGTCGGCGCGAGAGCCTATCCGCCAGGATCCCGCCGGCCGCGGCGCCTCCGGCCCCAACCATCCACGGCACGGCCGAGAGCCATCCTCCCTCCAGCAGCGCAAAGCCCCGCACATCCACCAGGTAGACGTAGAGCCAGTTGAAGAAGAAGTAGAAGACGTAGTTGCTGCAGAAATAGCTGGCGGTGATCAGGAGCAGATTCCGATTTCGGATCACGCGCTGCCAATCGGTGGGGGTCGCCGGCGCGCCCGCGGCGCGCCCGGCGTCGATCAGCTTCAGCTCGACCGGGCCGACCGCCCAGTGCTCCGCGGGTCGATCCCTCCCATACCACCACCAGACTGCCGCGACGAGAAACGCCAGCGGTGAGGTAAGAACGAACGACTGCCGCCATCCCACCGTCTGGGCCAGCCAGGCGATCAACGGCCCCGCAGCGGCGGCCCCGAAGGTCAATCCCACGTTCATGAGCGCGTTCGGGAACGCCCACGAACCCGCGGGAAACCAGTGGTAGACAACCCCACCGCCAGTGACCGGGTACAGTGGTGCCTGCGCGGCCCCCATGAGAAACCGGAGCAGGATCAAGGCACCCAGCAGGACCACGGCCGGGGCCGCCGCGGGCAGCAGCCCCACCAGGAGGTTGAGGATGCCCCACAGCACCGCCATCGCGGTGAGCGCCCGGCGCCCGCCGAGGCGGTCGCCATACACCCCGCCGGGGAACTGGAACAGTGCGTAGCCCCAGGCAAACGCGGCGAGCACGAGACCGAGCTGGACTTTGGTGAAGCCGTGCTCGGCCATCATCCGCTCGCCGGCCACCGACATGTTGGTGCGGAGCAGATAGGCGACGAAGCTGGCAACGACCAGCAGGGCGACAATGCGCCAGCGGACGTACGTCACTAGACCATGTACGACCGTGCGGGATTCTTCTCTTTCAGGATGGGGCGCTGGATAGAAAACGGTGTCAGGTCCACCCCGGTCCGGCCGTCAATGGCCAGCTCCGAAAGCGTCCTTCCAATGATGGACGCGAATTTGAAAGCGTGCCCCGCTCCGATCGCCACGTAGACGCCGTCGGCCTCGGGAACCGCATCGATGACGAAATCGCGGTCGGGCGTCAACGTATACAGACAGGTCTTGGTGTAGATCTCGGGCCCGAGCGCGGTTGGGAGATATCGCGACAGGAAGGCACGCACGCCGGCCGCATTCGCGGGATCCGGCTCGAAGCTGCGGTTGTCCGCGGTCACCGGCTTGCCACCCGCATCCTGCGCCGCCTTGGTGCCGGCCTCGCCGAACACCGGGAAGCCGTAGTAGCACGGATCATCCATCCAGATCCAGACCGGAAAGCGGTCGGGCCGGAAGGCGTCCCGGTGCGGTGTGGCGAAGTAGGTGACCTGCTCCTGGGTCACCTCGAGCGGGAGCTCCACGCCAAAGTGAGCGAGGGTCCCGTTCGACCACGGACCAGCGGCGATCACGAGACGCCTACACCGATGCAGGCGGCCATCCACCTCGACGTCCACCTCCCCGTGCGCGGCGCGAAGCCCGGTGATCGGGCTTCGGTCGCGGAGGGCGGCGCCGTGCTCCCGCGCCAGCCGCTGATGGGCGGCGTTGGCTCGCGCGGCCATCGCGATGCCGCCGTCCGGCTGATACAGGCCATGGATGTCGGGCGTGAGGCGGAACTGCGGCCACCGCCGCATGATCTCGGCGGCGTCGAGATAGTCATACTCTACCCCGGCCGCGTCCATGCTGTCGCGGTAGCTATCCAACGCGATGGCGCTCTCTCGCGGAGCGAAGTCCAGCCCGCCGGTCCGGAGCACCACCTCTTCGCCGGCCTCGCCCGCGAGGGCGCTCCATGCGGCGTAGGCGCGTTTTGCCAGCTCCACATACCCGGGCGTGTGGTAGGAAAGCCGGATGATGCGGGAGTGATCCTGCGATTCGCCCCGCACATGGCCGAGCTCGAACTGCTCGAGCCCGAGCACGGCGGTCCCGGCGCGCCGGGCCAGCCAGTACGCGGCCCCGCTCCCGAGCCCTCCCAACCCCAGGACGATGTACTCGAAGTCGCGCCTCACGGCGCGTCGGGTCCGAGCCGCTCCCGGATGTAGCGCCGGATGTCGAGGCTCCAACTCTCCATGGGAGCATAGAAGCCCTGCTCGAACACCCGTGAACGCATGCCGCGCTGCACCCCTTCGCAGATGGTCCAATCCTGACGGTTCACCAGGTCCCAGAACTCCACCGCGTCCGATGGATCGAACCCTGCCCGAGCGATCTCGTCAGGATGAAACAGGAAGTCGCACACGATGGTGGTCCGCTCCGGCCCGTGGGGCCACAGCGTGAACGCGGCGACGTGGTCGGCGGAGAGCGACACCAGGAAGTTGGGGTAGATCAGCTCGCCTTTGTGCCGGGTCTGCTCCTCGGGGCTCAGCCCGGGGAACGGGGCCCGATCGGTGGTGCCGGAATGAGTGAAGGTCCAGGCGCCGTCCCGATGTGGGATCCCGCGATCCCAATCCAGCGCGGCGCCGCCCTTCTCGCGGAATGCCGGCACGACTTTACAGAGCTCCGGGTGCACGCCGGCGCAGTGATAGCACTCGTTGTAGTTCTCGAGCATCACCTTCCAGTTCGCATGTACGTCGTACACCAGCCGTCGGGCCGTGCGGAGATCGGCCAGGGGATAGCGGCCGAGACGCTCGGGCACGCCGCCGAGCTGGCGGTGAAGCGTCAGACCGTCGGCCGATGCCACCCGCGGCTGCAGGTGAACGAACACGAATCCTCCCCAGGTGTCCACACCGAC
>DASSUE010000260.1:0-11803 GCA_035707305.1 Gemmatimonadales bacterium | reverse complement strand
TATCGCCGATCCAGCGGGCTATCCGTAGACAGCAGGATGGACACAATCGAGGAGCTGGCTGCTGCGACGCGCGCGCACTTCGCGCTCGGTCTTGGAACCGCCGTCCTAATCGCCAATCCCATTCCCGCCTCCGAAGAACTGCCCCGCGAAGCCTACGAACGGGCGTTGGAGACGGCCCTGTCCGACGCCGAAAGGCAAGACGTGCGGGGCCGGAGCGTCACTCCCTTCTTACTGGAGCGTCTCAGGGCACTGAGTGAGGGTGCGAGCGTCCGGGCCAATCTCGCTCTGCTGATGAACAACGGTCGCGTTGCGGCGCAACTCGCCAGGGCCCTCGCGCCCCGGTCGCCGGCAGTCTAGGGACGCATCAGACCCGAGCGGTGAACGTAGCCGAGCACGTCTCCCTCCAGCGCCACCCGATACCAGCCTCGCTCGAGTGAGTCTGCGAAAACGGTGTCGCTCGGCAGGAGCACTGCCTTGACCTCGGCGCCCTTGCTCCGCGACTTCCGCACATTGGTCCAGGTTCGAGTGACGAAGACCTCGCCCGCCGCACCCGCGGCCGGCAACGGGGCAGGGGCAGGGGCGGGGGCGGGGGCGGGGGCGGCCGTCTCCGTGTCCACCCGGGCCGCTGCCGCCGTGGTGTACGCGACCTCGGAAGAGGACGGGGTGGAGTCGGCCACGAAGAAGGGGAACGCACGTTCGAAGGGCCGGCTCGATCGGGCCATCACGGCTGCCACGACTAATGTCCCGGCGACTATCCCGCCTACTACCCTCGGTGACAGGAATCGCCGCAGATCCAGCGAGGGATCGACCGCCCGGACTACAGGAGAGAGCAGCTCGCGGCCGCAGGCCGGACAACGGGTGGCGATGCTCAGGGCCCGTTTGCCGCATTCACCGCATTGCTTGTAGGACCCGCCCATCACCGCTGCCTTGGCTCCTGTTGCATGCCCGACGCCCGGGGACCCGTAAGGCCCATCATTTGGGTCGTTGGACTATGAAGGCTGTTAACTCGAGCTTCGGCTGGCAAGCCGAGTGCCACGGGATGCGATGCGCGCCTCGGCCGCGGTCCAACCGGCCTCGAAAGGATGGCCGGGCCGGTCGAGATCGATCACGAGCGGCGCATGGTCCGACGGGATCGGCTTGCCCTTCCGAGCCTCCCGATCGATCTCGACCCAGACGGTGCGCTCAGCCACCGGGCGCGTGACCAGGAGGTGATCGATCCGCATGCCGAAGTTTTTGTGGAAGGCTCCGGCGCGGTAATCCCACCAGGTGTAGCGGCCGGTCTCGGCACGATGCAGGCGATAGGCGTCCACCAGCCCCCAGCGGCAAAGCCGGAAAAAGGCATCCCGCTCCGGCGGGGAAACGTGGGTCCCGCCGTGGCAGACCGCCGGGTCCCACACGTCCTTGTCCTCCGGCGCGACATTGAAATCACCCCCAAGCACGAGGGGCTCCGAGGGATCGGCCAGGGTGTCGAGCCAACGAGCCAGGCGGGCGTACCAGGCCAGCTTGGCCTGGTAAAAGGGCGAGCCGACCGACCTTCCATTCGGCGCATACACGGACACGACGCGCACCCCACCGCAGGTGGCGGCGATCATCCGTGCTTCAGCCAACGGCTCATCATCACCGACGCCCGGAGTTTGCGCTCGGTGCAGCGGTTCGCCGAAGTTGGTCACTACGTCGCCGATCCCGTCGCGGGCGGCAATCGCCACTCCGTTCCATTGGCCCTCGCCATGGTGCACGAGCTCATACCCGGCGTCGCGGAACACCGCGACCGGCGCCTCCGGGTCCGCCAGCTTGGTCTCCTGCATCAGCAACACATCCGGCCGCGCGCGTTGGAGCCACCAGGAGACCTTCTCCAGGCGTGCCTTGAGCGAGTTCACGTTCCAGGTGGCGATCCGCATGACTCTGGTTGGGTTTCTCGGCGCCCCGCCGGGGGGAAACGCCTAGGGGAGCGGTGAAGTGGGAGCGCCGTCATCGGTGAACCGCGCGTAGCGCTCCCGGGCGGAGGCCATCAGCTCCTGGAAGCGCCGGGTCGGGCGCAGGCTCTCCAGGAACTGGTCGTGTCTGGTGAAGTAGACGAAGTCCACCCAGCCCCGGACCCTGACCGCATGCTCCAGCCAGTTCAGAGCCTGGTCTGTCTCACCGACCAGCGCGTAGGCCCCAGCCATCAGGTAGGACCAGTACTCGTCGGACCGCGCCATCGCGCGCTCCGCCGCGCTCGGCGACGACAGCACCGCGTCCCGGTCGCCGGCCAGCCCCCGCCGGAAGCGCACCGCTACCGCTGCCAGGTGATCGGCCGCGGGCTGGTTTTCCAGCCACTCGAACTGGCTCGCCGCCTCCGGCTCGCGCCCAGCGGCCACCAGGGCGACCGCTGTGCAGACCCGGCAAATGGTGCTCCGCGGATCCAGGTCGACCGCCCGGCGGTGCGAGGGTAGCGCCCGGGACGCGTCACCGCCGAGCGAGTAGCTCAGCCCGAGCAGGCAATGATTGCTGGCCGTCAGCGGGTCCAGCTCGACCAGCCGGGTCAGCACCTCGCGCATCGGGCCGATCCGCCCGCCCAGCAGATACGCGCCGCCGAGCTGGTACATGGCATCGGGATTGTTGGGATCGGCGGCGCGGGCTCGAGTCAGCAGCCGGACGGCCTCCCCCGCCTGGCCCCGGCGGTAGGCAACCTGACCCATGATCGAGAGACCTTGCGCCGAGCTCGGGTTCAGCTCGAAGGCATGGCGGGCACAGGCCTCCGCCTCCCGGAGAGTCGTTTCCTCGTCGCCGACGAGGAAGACCGGCGACCAGGCGTACACCGTGCCCAGCATTCCGTACAGCATCTCGTGTGGCCCCACCACGGCGAGCCCATGCTCCGCGAGCGCGCGAGCCGCCACCATCCCTTCGGCGGTCTGTCGGTAGTACTCCTGCCGCGCGCGCTGGTAGTACTCGAATGCGCGGACATCCGCGATCGGCCGTTCGGCGAGCTCGCGGTCCTCGGGTGGCGACAGCGTGATCTGCAGTGCCTCCACGATCTGGCGCGACAGCCGCTCCTGGAGGTCAAACACGTCGTCCACCGTGCCCGAGTACTTCTCGGCCCAGAGGTGAGCGTCGGTCTCGACGTCGATCAGCTGGGCGGTGATCCGGAGCGTGGACCCGGCTCGGCGTACGCTGCCCTCCAGCGCGTAGCGAACGTTGAGCTCCCGCCCGATGCGCCGGAGGTCCCACCCGGTCTCCTTGAGCTTGACCGACGAGGTCCGGGAGATCACGGTGAGCGCCCGCACCCGGGAGAGGTCGGCGATCACCTCCTCCATCAGCCCGTCGGCGAAGTACGCATTGTCCGGATCGGGGCTCAGATTGGCGAACGGCAGCACCACGATGGCCTTCTTCGGCGGGGCTGCAGGCGCCTCGGCGACCGGCGCCTCCAGCGCCGCCAGGAAATCCGGCACGGTCGCGAAGCGGTCCGCCGCGACCTTCGACAGCGCCCGCTCGATCGCCTGTCGCACTGACCCGGGCACGCTGGGACGAAGCGTGCTGAGCGGCGGCACCGGATCGAGGACCTGGCGGGACAACACGGCGGCCGCCGTGGGCCCGGTGAAGGGCGGCTGACCCGCCAGCAGCTCGTAGAGCACGCAGGCCAGGCTGTATTGATCGGCCCTGGCGTCGACGTCGGGCTCACCTCCCGCCTGCTCGGGACTCATATAGGTGGGGGTCCCCATGCTCAGGCCGGTCCGGGTCAGCCGGTCGCCGGCAGCGACCCCGGCTGCACGCGCGATCCCGAAGTCCGCAACCAGCGCGTGGCCTTGCGAGAGCAGAATGTTCTCCGGCTTCACGTCGCGATGAATCAGGCCTTCGCCATGGGCGTAGTGGAGCGCTTCGCCGGTCTCGCGCACCAGGCGCAGTGCTTCCGCCACGGGAAGCGGACCCTCCCGAATGAGCCGCTGTCGCAGGGTCTCGCCATCCACGTACGGCATGACGTAGAAGGGCCGGGGCACGGGCTCGTCGGTGGTGCCGGAGTCGAGCAGGGCGAGGATGTGGGGGTGCTGGAGCCGCGCCAGAATCCGGGTTTCGAGCAGAAAGCGCTGGGCGGCCTGACCGACCACGATCTCCGGGCGCAGAATCTTGATCGCGACCGGGCGGTCGTGCTTCCGGTCCCGACCCAAGTACACCACGGCCATCCCGCCGCGGCCCAGCTCCCGCTCGACCGTGTAGCGGTCGCCTACCGTGATCGGCTCAAGGACGGTTCGGCCACCACCCTGCATGGCCGGAAGCTAAGAGGGGATCCGCCGCGGGGCGACTATATATACCGCGCCGGCGGAGCCGGGCCACGAGCTCGAGCACTCGACTGCGCTCCTCTGGTGTGGCGTGGGGCGAGAGGGACTGCGCCAAGGTTCCCGCCCTGAGCATTGCGGGGCGTGCGAAGACGAGGCCGATGGTGAAAGCCGTGAGAGCGAGTAGTGCGCCGAAAGCGAGCGTGTGTCCGGTGGGACTGGTGAAGCAGGCAAGGCGAAGGTGAGGAGAAGGACATCCATGAGCTGGCCCTATCGTTGGCGTCGACGTCCAGCGGTTCGGGAACAGGCGGTCAGGCGGTCCGACGGTCACCCACCATGACGGAATCCCCGAACTCATGTGAGCGATACCCGCAGCGCTTCATGACCGCTGCGGCCCGCTCCAGAATCGCCCGGTCAGCGAACGCGTGCAACAGCTCATAATGACTCGTGCCAGGCTCGTGAACACCGGAGATGATCGCGTCGACGAGCCGGCGACGGCTGGCCGGACCAATCCGCTGCGTCGCCAGGCCTGCCCCGGCCTTGAGGCCGCCCCGGCGAGACGCCGCGTGCTCGAGGGCGCGAGTGACTGAAGTGCCCAGGGCCACCACCCGGCCCCCCGCGGCCCGGGTGCGACGGATGGCCTGGACGGTCGCTGCCGGAATGTGATACGCCTCGTCAAACGGCAGGCGCGCATCCAGCGCGGCGTCGCCCGTGGACGATATGCCCGCGGCGTGCGTCAGCGTTGCGAAGCCGACGCCGCGGCGGCTCAGGCTCCCGAGCAATCGCCAGTCGAGCGCGAAGCTCGCCGAAGGCGCTTCGAAGGCAACCGGCCGCGCGGCCACCCGGGTCCACACATCCCACAGCGCAAGGTTTTCCCGCACGTGGGCGTACTGGATCGGCTTGCCGTGCTCCGCGATCCCTGCCCAGATGTCATCGGGCCTGCTCTCGAACCGGAGCGCGATGAGACGGTGGTGACCGAGCACCTCGGCGACGGTGGCGCGCAGCGGGCCCAGGATGAGCTGATCCCCCGCCCGGAGCACCGGCGGGTCCGGCCGATCCTCGGTGCGCATTTGATGGTCGCCAGCGCCGAACACCACCGCGGTGAACCGGCGCACGTCGTCGGGTGCCAGGGACCCGCGGCCGGCCAACCGGACCTCGATCACCTCTCTGCTGGGACCGTGCGTGCCAGCTAGGCTGGCCGGAATCGTCGCGGCGTCGTTGGCGACGAGGAGATCGCCCGGTGCGAGCAGCTCGGCGAGACGGGTCCGGGCCAGATGGTGCATCCCGCCCTCAGGGCCGATGGCCAGAAGCTTCGCTTCAGGCGGTCGTTGCCGCGGTTTCATGGCGGGCCGCATCGAACGGTTTTCTCCCGGTAACTACGGTCTCGACGAAATCCAGGATCTCCCGCGCCGACTGGTCCGGGGCCTTCAGTCCCGCGGGATCGGCATCCGGCACGGCCAGCGCATGGAGCGGGGTATCCATGTCGCCGGGATCGACGGCGTGCACTCGGATACCGTGCCGGCGCAGCTCTTCGTCCCAGATTCGGCTCAGATGCAGGAGCGCTGCTTTGCTGGCTCCGTAAGCGCCCCAGCCGGGATAAGGGGTTACCGCGGCATCACTGCTGATGTTGAGCACCAGTGCGGAACGGCCCTCGCGAGCGCTGCTACCGAGCGCCCCGAGCAGCGCCTTGGTAAGGCGGAACGGGCCGAGCAGGTTGGTGGCCAGGGCAAGCTCCAGATCCTCACATTCGGTGTCGGCGAGGAGCGCGAGCGGCACGGGCCCCAGGCTGGAGGCATTGTTGACCAGCAGATCCAGCCCGCCCAGCGCGGCCGTGATCCGCAGCGCGATGGGATAGATCTGGGACTTCTGCGACACGTCCCCGGCGATGCCGTGCGTCCCGGGATACTGGCGGGCCACGTCTGCCACTCGTTCGGCGTTGCGCGCAACGAACGCAACCGCAGCGCCTCGCTCGTGAAGCTGGCCGACGAGGGCCAGCCCCAGTCCCGAGGTGCCGCCCGTGACGGCGACGCGGAGGCCGTGGAGTGAAGGAAAGGCGAGTGCGGTCATGTAGAGCCCCTGTCCAAGACCGCGGCAACCTACAACTTCAAGTGAACTTGAGGTCAAGGGTCGGCGGGGCTTCTTTTCGTCATGACTGACACGCTCGCCATCGGCGAAGTCGCCAAGCGAAGCGGGGTGGCGGCTTCAGCGCTCCGATTCTACGAAGAGCGGGGCCTGATCACCTCGGAGCGGCACGCGTCGGGGCATCGGCGCTATCCCCGCGCGGTCCTCAGGCGGATCGCGTTCATTGTCTTTGCCCAGCGCATCGGGCTCAGCCTCGACGAGATCGCCGGCGAGCTGGCCCGGCTTCCCTCGGAACGGGTCCCGACCGGACCCGACTGGTCCCGGCTTTCCCGAGCCTGGACCTCCCGCATCGAGGAGCGCATCGCCGAGCTGGAACGTCTCAGGGCCGGGCTCACCGAGTGCATCGGGTGCGGCTGCCTGTCGCTCCATCGCTGTCGTCTCGCCAATCCCGGCGACCGTGCTGCCAGGCTGGGCGCGGGGCCGCGATACTGGATGGCGGACAGGCCGACGGGCGGATAGGGAACGATGCCGACCAAACCCAAGCGGCGCCTTGCCCCTGAGGTGGGCAGCGTGATCGCGAGTCTTCAGTGCCAAGGCACCAAGCGGAACCGGGAGGGCATGGCCCGGTACGCCATTCCTTCCGAGAAAGCGTTCGGGGTCCCGGTGGGGACGCTCCAGCGGATGGCCAGGAGCCTGGCCCCGAATCACGACCTCGCCGCTCTGCTGTGGAAGACCGGCTGGTACGAGGCGCGGATGCTCGCCAGCATGGTCGACGACCCCGCGCGGGTCACGCCGGCCCAGATGGACCGCTGGTGCAGCGACTTCGACAATTGGGCCATCTGCGACACGGTGTGCTTCAAGCTGTTCGATCGGACCCCGTACGCCTGGGACAAGGTTGCGCAGTGGGCGGTGAGGCCCGACGAGTTCGTCCGCCGGGCCGCCTTCGCACTCTTGTGGGGGCTGACGGTGCACGACAAGGAGGCGGACGACGCGCGGTTCGTCGGAAGTCTCGAGCTCATCGAACGGGCCGCCACCGACGACAGGCACTTCGTCAAGAAGGCGGTCAACATGGCGCTACGGGCGACCGGGAAGCGCAACCCCGCGCTCCATGTTGCTGCGGTGACCGTGGCGCGGCGCCTCGCGACGTCGTCCGACTCCGCCGCACGCTGGGTGGGAAAGGACGCGCTGCGGGAGCTGACCAGCGCGTCGGTGGCGCGGCGTCTCGCGGCGCGGCGGGGCAAGTCGAAGCGCGGATAGTCACCCGCCCTGGCTCGCTGCTCGCAGGAAATGAGGGAGACGCACGATCTCGTTGCGGACGATCACCGCGCCGAGGAGGATGAGCAGCACCGCCAGCGCGAGTGGAAGCGGCGCCTCGAGCGCGAGCAGACCCAGCGGCACGAGTATACCTCCCAGGACCGCCAGCATGCCGGCGACCGCGAGCGCCCGCGGACCGCGAGCCTGCGTCAACGGGTTGTGGATGTCTGCCAGCAGCAGACCGAGCGCGATCAGGTTCAGCACCAACAGCAGCTGGAGAGCGAGCCGGAGCACGTTCACGACGCGGGGCTGGCCCATCACCATACCGAGGAGCAGTCCCTCCGCCGCGCCCAGCACCAGCGCCGAGTTGATGAGGTAACCGCCCAGCCATCGAGCATCGCCCCAGCCGCGTTGCGCGGTCGTGCTGAAGAGGACGCCCTTGTACACCGCCGCACCCACCGCGAGCACCAGGCCGACCACGAGCAACAGCCGGCGAGCCACTTCGAGTCCCCCGCTGGTGGGCAGAAGACCTATTCCCGATACCAGGGTGACCGGCACCGCATACGCCGTGAGCAGCCAGGTGCCCAGCGACATCGGCGAGCTCGGCTTCCACACTCTGAGCATGTGATGGAAGCGGGATGGGTCACCCAGATCGAGCACCAGACAGACCAGGTCGGCGATCAGGAAGAGCAACGCAATCGGATAGGCGACCGGAGCCAGCGGCCGGAAGCTCGCCGGTTGCACCAGCTCGCCCGCGGCGATCACCAGGAACAGCCCGGTACTGAGATTGTTGAACAGGATGTCGAGGGTGACGAGCCCGTGCCAGTTCGGGGCCTTGGTCACCGGCCGGCCGGCGTAGCCGGGGACTGTCGCGCGGGATGCGGCGTCCGGCCCCATGTCAGCACCCCGTGAGCAGCAATGCTGCGACCAGCACCCCGAGAGAGACCAGGCCGCTCAGCACCGCGCGCAGGTAGTCCCCCTTCATGGCGAGCCAGGGATTCACCGGCGTTTCGGGGAGACCATACACCGAGGGGCGATCGACCAGGAGGTAGAACGAATTCAGCCCGGAGTAGCTCGCTGTCGGCACATCGCCGTACAAGTACGCGTCCTTGACCCCGCGCCGCTGCAGATCGTCCACCCGCTTCCGCGCCCGCTCCCGCAGCTCGTCGATCGGCCCGAACTGAATGGATTCCGTCGGGCAGGCCTTGGCGCAGGCGGGCACCAGGCCGTCGCGCTGCCGGTCGAAGCACAGCGTGCACTTATGAGCGCGGCCGTCGATCGTGCTGCGGGTGATGACACCGAATGGACAGGCGGCGATGCAGTATGCGCAGCCGTTGCAGATGTCGGGCTGGATGTACACGTTGTCGAACTCGTTGTGAATGATGGCCCCGGTGGGGCAGGCCTGCTGACATGGTGCCGTCACGCAATGCTTGCAAACGTCGCTCATCATCAGCCAGCGGCCGGGGTCGACGCCATCGGAGTCCAGCTGCTCGATGAACTTCACGTGCCGCCAGGACGTCGCCGACAACTCCATCGTGTTGTCGTAGCTGTTGCCGCTCCATTCGAACCCATCGGCGGGAAGCTGGTTCCATTGCTTGCACGCGACCTCGCACGCCTTGCAGCCGATGCAGACCGTCGTGTCGGTGTAGAAGCCGGTTGGTCGGCGGGGTTCCGGCGCGGCGCCGCGGCGGAACGGCTCGGTGATCCGCTCCAGCAGTACCGGGAGTTGCCGAGCAGCGTCGTTGCCCGGTGAGAGGCCGGCCAGCTCTTTCTCCCTAATCGCCACGGCCGAATCTCCCCTCGGGCTGCGCCGCAGTCGGTGTGTCGGGCACCCGCTGCCGGGTCGGCCAAGGCGCGGGAGCCTTGGTCGGCTTCGGCGCTGCGCCATCGCGGCGACCGGCGTACACCCGGCAGGCGAACGCCTTCACCTCGTGCATGCTGACGTTGGGGTCGGCCACGAGCGACGTGAGGTCATTGGCGTTGTCGCCCACCACCTCGCCGGCGAACGCCCAGTGGAACGGCAGCCCTATCTGGTGCACCACGCGCCCGTCGACCCGAAGCGGCCACAATCGCCGCGTCACCATCGCACGGGCCTCGATCCGGGACCGCGCGGTCTCCACGGTGAGCCAGCCGCCGTGCACGATCCCCCGCTCGGCGGCCAGCTCGGGGCTCAGCTCGACGAACATCTCCGGCTGCAGCTCGTTGAGCCAGCTATTGAAGCGGCTCATGGGCCCGCTCAGGTAATGCTCGGTGAGGCGATACGTGGTCGCGACCACCGGATAGTCCCACGTGGGCGTGTGGTCCACCCGGTTGAGCGGTCCCTCGAAGAACCGCACCGTCGGATTGGTGGCCTGATCGGGGTAGAGGAGATTGCCCACCGGCGATTCCACCGGCTCATAGTGCGTGGGCAACGGGCCGTCCCTGATCGTGCCGGGCGCGAAGAGCCACCCGACCCCGTCGGGCTTCATGATGAAGGGATGATCGCCCGCGATCGCACGCATCCCCGTCGCGCCGGGCGGCGGCCGGTAGTCGGGCGGCAGTTCGGGGTCGAAATCCGGCTCATCGTCGCCGACCCATCGCCGGAGTCCCGCATCCCACCACACCAGCTTCTTTCGCTCCGACCACGGACGCCCGTCGGGATCGGCCGATGCGCGGTTGTAGAGGATGCGGCGGTTGTGGGGCCAGGCGAACCCCCAGTCGGGCTGGAGCGGGTTGGAGGTGCACTTGCGTTCCCGGGCACGATTGCGTCCTGGCTCGGGGAAGACGCCGCTGTAGATCCAGCACCCGCACGCCGTCGTACCATCGTCCTCGAGCTCGGAGAATCCCGACACGAGCCGCGGCCGGCCGGTCCGCGGGTCCACCTGATCCAGCCGGTACCCGTTGATCTCCATGAGCACCTTCTCGATGTCCGGCTCTCCCGCGATGCGGCTCAGGCTTCCGTCGGGCAGCCGCTCGGGATGGTCGCACTCGTAGTCCCACGTGAGGTGGAGCAGCGGTTGGTCCCGGGGATCGGTCGAGCCGGCATACAGCTGCTTGAGACGCTTGCCCAGGTTGTAGAGGAACCAGGCGTCGGAGCGGCTGTCTCCCAGAGGGTCGAGCGCCTTGTCATGCCACTGCAGCATCCGCTGGGTGTTGGTGAGGCTTCCCGCCTTCTCGGGGTTGGCCGCGGCGGGGAGGAAGAACACCTCGGTCTTGATATCGGACGACGGGGGGGCCTCCGGATCGTCCTTCCAGAACACGGCGCTTTCGATCTCGAACCAGTCGACCACCACCAGCCAGTCGAGGTTGCGCAGTCCCGCCCGGTGCAGGCGTGCGTTGGGCGCGCCACCGGCCGGGTTCTGACCGAACAGGAAGTAGCCCTTGACCCCGCCCTTCGACATGCGATCGAAGTACGGTAGCTGCGAGTAGTCGCCATCGGGACGGGGCAGCCATGAGAAGCCGAAGTCGTTCTCCGGCGTTGCGGCGTCGCCGTACCAGGCCTTGAGCAGGCTGACGATGAACTTGCGGAAGTTGGCCCAATAGCCGGTCGGCTGGTCTTCCCGCTCGACATAGGAGTCGAGCGTTTCGTGCTGCTCGTCGGCACACGGCTGCGGCAGGTACCCAGGCAGCGTGTCGTACAGCGTCGCGAGGTCGGTGGAGCCCTGGATGGTGGAGTGCCCGCGCATGGCCATGACCCCGCCGCCCGGCCGGCCCACGTTGCCGAGGAGCAGCTGCAGGATGGCCGCGGTGCGGATCATCTGCACCCCGGTTGTGTGCTGGGTCCACCCGAGGGCGTAGACCACGGCGCTGGTGCGCTCGCGCCCGGAGTTCTCGCACAAGAGCTTGGCCACGCGCACCAGCTCCTCGGGCGCGCAGCCGCACACCTGGGACACCACTTCCGGCGTGTAGCGGGCAAAGTGGCGCTTGAGGATCTGGAAGACGCAGCGCGGGTCCTGCAGCGTTGGGTCGGTGACACGCTCCTGCTCCGCGCAGGACGTCATCTCCCGGCGTGTGCCGGGATGGGACGTGGGGCCGGCATCCAGGCTGTGGCCGTACATGCCGAGCTCCTCGCGGTGCATCTGGAACATCGGCGTCGCGCCGCTCCAGTCCTCTTCCGGCTCCGGGCTGCCGGCGTAGCCCCAGCGTCCCTCCATCGCATGGTAGTGGCCGGTCTGCCCGTCTCCGTGGTAGCCGCTGAACAGACCGTCGAGGTCCTCGGTGTCGCGGAATCCCTCCTG
>DASSUE010000259.1:0-7210 GCA_035707305.1 Gemmatimonadales bacterium | reverse complement strand
CGCTCGCGCGATGGATGGCCGGGCGGATACAGCCCCATGACCGCGAGCGCCTGCCCCACGCTGGTGAGAAAACGAGTCGGATCGCTCATGCCGGGCCCGCCGGTGACGCGGGTGCCGGCGGCGTCGCAGCAGCCTGCAATTCGGCGTCTCGGGTCTTTGCCGCCAGTCGCAGGACCTCGGCGGCCTTGGGATTTTGCGCCCAGCGCTGCGCCAGCGCCGTGACGGCCGCCACGAGGTCGGACGACTTCGGCGCGAGCCGCACGCCGGGCAGCAAGCGACGCTTGGTGAGGCAGCGGCCGACCAGCCAGTCGCACGCGGCGGGCGCGGCAATGGCACCGACCGCGCGGATGAGCAATGCGCGGAGCTCCGGCGGGTGGTTCCGCTGATCGAGCTGTCGCTCGACGAACGGCAGCGCGTGCGGGGGGCACCCATCGAAGGCGGAGGCGATGGCCATGCGGAGATTCTGCTCGTCGGCATCGCCCAGCCCGCGCGAGATGGCTTCGTCCCGCAGCTCGGGCACCCGGAGCGCGATCTTGAGCGCTTCGCGCCGGACCCGGGCGTCGGGATGGCCCAGGTACGCGCGGGGGGTGAACTCCGAGGGCCGGGCCGACATCGCCCCCAGCAGCACGAGCATATTGCGCTGCACGTACCAATGTGGCGAGTCGATGCGCGCCATCACGGCGCCGCCGATGGCGGAGCCAAAACCGCCGAGCCACTGGAGCAATCGGCGGCGGGTGGCGCGATGCGGCGACGCGATCAACGCGTCGAGCAGCGGCTCGGCCGCGTCTATGCCCAGGCGGCGGACCAGCGGCTCGATGACCGTGGGGTCGGGCTCGTCCACGGCCACCAGGTCCCGCAACATGTCCGGGCTCGCGACCCGCTGCCAGACAATCTCCGAGACCGCGCCCGCGCTCGGCCCCGCCAGCAGCCCGATGAGCTCGGCGAGCGCGCCACCTTCGATCATGGTATCCACGGCCCGGGCCACGGGCGGGCCGAACACGTCCGCCTCGACGGCCATCTGGACCACGCGGCGCGCTTCGGCCGGGCCGACCTCGGTCGCCAGCCGCGCGCCGTTGGTAACGCGCGCCACGGCCGCACCGCTGGGCGCCGCGCGCGCGAGTCCCTCGAGAATCGCGGTATAGCGCGCCGGGTTGGGATCGCGGAGCGCCCAGTCCTCGAGCAGTTCGCGTACCATGTCCCGGAGCGCGGCGTCATCCTCGGTGACCTCGTCGGGGCCACTCGCATCGGCGTGCGTCGCGAGCTTCGAGAAGATGCGGAGCAGCGAGTGCGAGATGGTTTGCTCGCTGGCGCCCCCGAACGCCCGGACCAGCTCGACCACCGCACCCACCGGCATGCTGCGAGTCATGTCCACCGCGAGCAGCTGCCGCTGCCCGGCGTCGGGGCCGAGCCTCAGCAGCTGGTTGAGCGACTCGGGGGTGAGATTGGCGAACAAATCGGCCAGTTGACGCCGCACGGCCCGCGCCTCGAGGCTCTGCTCTTGGCGGGCCGCTGCGCCCAAGGCAACCAGGTGGCGGCTGACCGAGCGGGTGTACGCCTCGTCGCGACTCTGCGCGTTGATCACCGCAGCCAACGCCCGTGCGTCCAGCGCCTCGTCGCTCCGGCTGACGGCCGGCTCGGGCCGATCCGCAAACGCGGTGCGGGCCAGCTCACCCCACAGGCGCTGCGCCCGATCGACCGCGTCCGTTTCGGGGACGGCACGCTCGCCGGCCAGCCGCAACCGATCGAAGGCGAGCGCCGCGACCCGAATGTGGGGCCACTGGGGCGGCTCCCCCTCGGACGCGCCGGCGTCCGCGCCGCTGTTTACGTAGATCAGGAATTCGCTCAGCTCGCCGGCGTCGATCCCACGAGTGAACTCGATGCCACCGATTTCGCGGCGGTAGAGACGCTGCGCCAGCTCGCGCAACACCGGGTGCGCGGTATCGGTGCCCTCGCCTTCCACGACGATGTGTGAGCGCGCGATGCCGAGCGTGAGCAGCGAACGCTCGCGCAGCCACCCGGCGAGGGCCCCGAGAGCGCCATCGACCGCGGCCACCACCAGCGGATGACGGGGTGGATACGCCGCGCTCTTGTGCAGCGCATTCGAAAGCTGAACGAGGAAGGCCGTCAGTTCGCGATCCACGTCAGCGGACCTTGGCGTTCGAGAAGATGTGCAACGTGTGCTGAATGCTGACCGATCCCCCACGGCGGGTCAAGGCGACGCGGGCTACCCCGCCGAAGATCGGCGTCCTAACTTCCGCGCTTCCATGCCTGCCCAGATCATGGTTGCGCCACTCGCGCTGGCCGCGGCGGGGCTGCTCGCCGTCGCGAGCGGCGTCTGCGCGCAATCGTCTACGCCGCGCGCGCCGAATCCGTCCGGCCGTGTGCCCATTCTCGAGTACCACCTGATCGGCGATACCGACAGCAGGTGGGCCCGCTCCCGCGAGGGGTTTCGCGGCGACCTGCAGCTGCTGTACGACCGCGGCTACCGCCCGATCACCGTGGCCGAGCTGGTGGACGGCAGCTTCACCCTCGGCGCCGGCATGTCACCCGTCGTGTTCACGTTCGACGACGCGTCACCCGGCCAGTTCCGCTACATCGAGCGCAACGGCAAGCTGGAGGTGGATCCGGGGAGCGGGCTGGGCATCTGGCTGGACTTCGCGCGCACCCACCCCGGCTGGTCGCCCCGCGCGACCTTTTGCCTATTGCCGGCGGCGAGCCACGGCCACGCCTTCTTCGGTGACAAAGGCGTGCAAGGCCAGCAGACGGCCTGGCGGTTTCCCAAGTTGCGCGATCTCGCTGCCCGCGGGTTCGAGCTCTGCGTCCACACGCTGTGGCACGCGAACCTGGGGAAACTCGACGACGCCGGGGTACAGGAGCAGATCGCGCGCAGCGTCCTGGCAGTCGATTCCGCCGTCCCCGGTTACCGGGTGCGCACCTTCGCGCTTCCGCTCGGCATTTGGCCCAAGAACCGGGCCCTCGCCCGGGCGGGCGCCTGGCGGGACCCGAAGACGGGACGGGTCGTCTCGTACGCGTTCGATGCCGTGCTCGAGGTCTCGGGCGGGCCGGCCACCGCGCGTGGCGCGCCGGGATTCGATCCGGGCAAGCTTCCCAGGGTGCAGGTGATCGGCGACAACCTGGCGCGCGAGCTGGACCGCATCGAGCGCACCCGGTACGTCGCGGGCGCACCATGACCGCCGTCAGGGACGAGCAGGAGCTGCGCGCGGCCGACCCTCACACTCCCACCCGCCTGGCAGCCGTCGATGTGTTTCGCGGGCTGACGGTGGCAGGGATGATCCTGGTGAACAACCCCGGCGACTGGGGTCAGGTGTACGGCCCGCTTCGCCATGCCGCCTGGCACGGCTGGACCCCCACCGATCTCATCTTTCCGTTCTTTCTCTTCATCGTGGGAATCACCACGACGCTCTCGCTCGGCGCGCGGCGGGAACGCGGTGCCACCGACGGCGAGCTGGCGACCCAGATCATCCGTCGTGGGGTAATCATCATCGCGCTCGGCCTTCTGGTCTCGGCTTTCCCCTTCGTTCCGCCGGAGCACCTGGCGCGGCTGCGCATCCCCGGCGTCCTCCAGCGAATCGGGATCGCCTACCTGGCGGCGGCGCTGGTCGTTCTGCACGGCACCCGCCGCGCACAGCTTCTGATCGCGGGCGCGATCCTGCTCGGCTATTGGGCGCTGCTCGCGCTAGTGCCGGTTCCCGGAACTGGCTACCCAGCGCTCGAGCCACCCGCGGTGACGCTGCCGGCGTGGCTGGATCGGCGGCTGCTGAACGGGCACCTCTGGGCCGCCACCAGGACCTGGGATCCGGAAGGCGTGCTCTCCACCTTCCCCGCCATCGCCAGCGTGCTGCTCGGCGCGCTCGCCGCGCCTTGGCTTCGCGGCGCGCGGCCGCCGGGTGAGCGCGCGCGCCGGCTGGCGCTCGCTGGTGCGGGCGCCGCTCTGGCGGGGCTTGCCTGGGGACTCGTGTTCCCCATCAACAAGAATCTCTGGACCAGCTCATTCGCGCTGGTCGCGGCCGGCGCCGGAGCGCTCGCGCTGGGGGCCTGCATCTGGCTGATAGAGGCGCGCGGGATCCGCGGGTGGATCGGCCCGTTCCTCGCGTTCGGCGTGAATCCCATCGTGGCGTTCGTGGGGTCGGCCATGCTCTCGCGACTGCTCTACACCACGCTTCGGGTCCAGCTCGACGGAGCGGATATCTCGCTGCAGCAGGCGATCTACCGAACGCTGTTCGCGTCCTGGCTCCCACCCAAGCCGGCGTCGCTCGCTTTCGCGCTCGCGATGGTGGCGCTGTGGTGGGCCGTCCTGGCGCTGCTCGACAAGCGGGGGATCCGGCTCAAGGTCTAACTGACTTCGGCCGCGAGCGTCAGTCGGTAGATCAGCAGCGCCGCCCGGCCGATCGGTCGGGGCAGGCTTTCGAGCTCCATCGCCTCCCGCTCGGTGTGTCCGTCCCGTCCTTCGGCGCCGAGCCCCGCAAGGCCGTCCACATAGTCGGCGACGAACGAGATGTCCGCCGCGCCTCTCCGGGCCGGATCGAGCAGCTGCGTCGTGGGGAACCCGGCATCCCGGTTGATGCGGTTCAGCAGACTTGCCAGCCTTCGGTTGGCCTCGGTCGGTGCCATTGCGGGATAGCCGTCCTGGAACGTGAGCTTCGCGCTCGTGGCGGGCAGGCTCCGGCTCACGACCGCACGCATCCGCTCGCGAACCCGCTCGAGCGAGGCGTTGCTGACGGTGCGGATGTCGCCCGACACGATTGCCCGGCGGGCGACAATGTTGTCCTTGCCGGCGGCCGTCCCCCGATGCGCCTCGTCGTCGAAGGTCACGTCGGTGCCGCCCACGATCACGCCGGGGCTGAACGTGGCTTTGGGCTCCGTTCGGATCTCATCGTAGAACCCGCTGAGGATTCGGGCGGCCTCGTAGATCGCTCCCGCGCCGGTTTCCTTCCCGAAGATCGTGCTGGAGTGGGCCCCGCGGCCGGTCACCTCCAGCAGCCAGCCGGTGCTGCTGCGGCGCGCGATGGTCACCCAATCGCCGGCGGAATCGGTGATCAGCTCTTCGAACTCGAGGGCGATGTCGCTCTGCTTGGCGGCATCGATGAGTGCCTTCCTCGCCTCAGCGAGCGGCTCCCCCGGCAGCTCCTCGTCGCCGGTGAAGAACACGGTGATGTGCGCACCGTCGAGCGCGCCCGCCTTGGCCAACGCCCGAAGCGCGTGCAGGGCGACGGCATTGCCTCCTTTCATATCAGCGACACCCGGACCGTACAGGGTGGCGGAGTCGCGCCGGAAGGTTTGGAACCCGCTCGACGGCTCGAACACCGTATCGAGGTGGCCGATGATGAGGATCCGCTTGCCGCGATTGCCGTTGCGCTCCGCAACCAGGTGGCCCGCGCGTTTCATCGATGCCGGCACCTCCGCCCACCGCACGCTGAAGCCGAGCGAATCCAGCAGCGGGCGGTACATCTCGCCTACCTTCCGGACGCCGGCCACATTGAGGGTGCCGCTGTTGGCGTTCACGGTCCGCTCGATCAGTCGGATGGCGGCCGGGACTTCGGCCGTCGCGGCGGCCACGATGCGACGCTCCAGGGGTGAGAGCGCGGTCTGGCCGGCCAGCGGGGACGAGGCGGCGACGGCGAAGCTGAGGCACAGCACGGGGCGACGAAACATGATGACTCGCAGGTAAGCGGGATCACAGACCGGACGAATGTAACGTGCACAACTAGCGTCGCGTGCACAGGGGGACAGCATGACTCGCAATGGAAACCGGTGGTTCCGGCTGCTCCTGGTGGCGGCGGTCGGGGCCGGGCTTGCGGCCGGCCGGGCCGCGGCCCAGACCACCGCGACGCCGGCCCCACCGGCGCGGTCGCCCGACGTTCCGTTCGTGCCCACCCAGACCGAGCTGGTGCGCTCGATGCTCGACGTCGTGAAAGTGGATTCGACCGACGTGGTGTACGACCTCGGGTGCGGCGACGGGCGGATCGTGATCACGGCAGTCAAGCGCTATGGTGCCAAGCGTGGCGTCTGCGTGGACATCGACCCGAAGCGCATCGAGGAGGCCCGGCACAATGCCGACACCGCGGGTGTGACGGAGCGCATCACCTTCACCACCGCCGATCTGTTTCAGACCGACCTGGCCGAGGCGACGGTGGTGACGCTCTACCTGCTGCCCCTCATCAACGAGCGGCTCCGGCCCAAGCTGTTCCGGGAACTCAAGCCCGGCACCCGGGTGGTCTCCAACAGCTTCGACATGGGCACCTGGGGTGCCGACAGCACGATCTCTCCGCCCTCACCGAGCGGATTCCAGCGGGTGGCGTACTTCTGGATCATCCCGGCCGACGTGGCCGGCATCTGGCGGGTGCACGCGGAGGGCGCGGGGCTCAAGAGTCTGGATCTGGAGCAGATGTTTCAGCGGCTGAACGGCACGGCCCGGTATCGGGGACGAAACGTCCCGCTGACCGACGTCCAGGTGAAAGGCGACCGGCTCAGCTTCCAGCTGGGCAATTCAGGCGAGCTCGTGTTCGAAGGCGTGGTGAAGGGAGACCGGCTGAGCGGGACGTTCAGCGACGGAAGCGGTGCCGAGAAAGAGTGGTCGGCGGAGCGGACCAAACGCAGCCCACGCAAGGAACTGCGGCCGTCCTAACGCTCCAGCACTCGGGTCATACGGTCCACCGCGGCGCGAATCGCTTCCGGGGTGTACGCGGCGTACCCGAGCATGAGTCCGCTGCCTGAAGGCGTGCCGGTCCAGTAGCGGGAGAGCGGCGCCGCATCCACGTCCACGGCCAGCAGCGCCTCCGAGATCTTCCGGTCGTCGGCGCCGGGCGGAAGCCAGCCCACGGTGTGCATCCCAGCATCCATCGATCCAAGCGTGAGCCGTCCCTCGAGCCGTCGCACCACGGCATCCCTAAGCGCGTCGCGCCGCTCTTCGTAGAGCGCGCGCATCCGCCGCACGTGGCGGGCGTAGTGACCTTCACCGATGAAGTCGGCGAGGACCGCCTGCTCCAGCGCGGGTGAATGGCGGTCGGCCGCGGCCCGTGCCGCCTGCAGCGGGTCCACCATGGCCGCCGGCGCGATCACGTAGCCGAGTCGCAGCGCCGGAAAGATCGTCTTGCTGAAGGTGCCGATGTACACCACGCACCCGGACTGGTCGAGACCCTGAAGACAGGCCAGCGGACGACTGGCGTAGCGATACTCGCTGTCGTAGTCA
>DASSUE010000258.1:0-8223 GCA_035707305.1 Gemmatimonadales bacterium | reverse complement strand
GGAGTCGGCTCGCGTTTCCATACCCGGGCGAACACGACGGTGCCCATTCCCGGCGCGGCGTGGATATCGAAGACGTCGGCCGTGCGGGCCACCGCGCCGAGCCCCGTGCCTGGCGTGCCCGCGGTGGAGTAGCCGTCGCGTGCCGCCATCGCAGGGTCGGCAATGCCCGAGCCCCGGTCCACCACCAGCGCTTCGACACCGGGGCCGCGACCGTCGGCGATCGGCCGTACGATCACCTCGCCGCCCCCGGCGTGCTGCACCAGGTTGCTCGCCGCCTCGGTAACGATCAGCCCCACCCGGCCGGCGTCCTCCTCGGAGAAGTCCAGTTGGGTGGCCAGACCCATCGCGGCGCGGCGCGCCTCACCCACCGCCGAGCGGTCGTCCACCGCGAGCGAAATCGGCAGGGACTCAAGTGAGCTCACTTCCATCGGGCGATCGTAACGCGGGTGCCCTGGCCCGGCGTGCTCTCGATGGCGAATTCGTTCACCAGCCGCCGCGCCCCGCCGAGCCCCAGGCCAAGCCCGTTGCCGGTGCTGAAGCCGTCCTTCAGCGCCTCGGCGACATTGGCGATGCCGGGGCCGCTATCTTCGAACGTGAGCCGCACTCCGCGACGAACGCCATTCTCGACTGACTCCAAGCGCACGGTGCCGCCGCCGCCGTAGTCGAGCGTGTTCCGCGCGAGCTCACTGGCCGCTGTGACCAGTTTGGTCTGGTCGACGAGTGAAAGGCCGATGCGCTCCGCGAGTGCGCGCGTGGCCTGCCGCACCGCGACCACGTCGGCGGAGCTCCGGATGTCCAGCGCGTCATTCGGCTCCGCTGGCACCGGCGTCCTCTGTGGCAACTCTCGTGACCTCCCGCACCCCGCGGGAGTTGCGCAGGAGATCCATGCCCCGCTCGACGTCGAGCGCGGTGCGGACACCGGGCAGCGACAGTCCGAGCTCGACCAGCGTGATCGCCACGGCCGGCCGCATACCCACCACGACGGTCGCGGCGTCGAGCACTCGCGCCATCGCCGCGATGTTCGAGAACATGCGTCCGATGAACGAGTCAACGATCTCGAGCGACGAGATGTCGATCAGCACGCCCCGGGCGCCCGTTGCGGAGATCCTGGCCGTCAAGTCTTCCTGCAGCGCCATCGCGAGGCGGTCGTGCATGTCCACCTGGATCGTCACCAGGAGGAATTCCCCCATCTTGAGAATCGGGATGTGTTCCATGGCAGGCTCAGGCTAGCGCGCTGCGGTCGTGCGCACCACCGTCAGCCCGCGGCGCTGGAGCGCAATCGCGAACGCGTCGGCCAGCGTGGCTTTGGTGATGACATCGCCCAGCTCTACTCCCAGGTGCACGATGGTCTGCGCAATCTGGGGCCGGATCCCGCTGATGATGCAGTCTGCCCCCATGAGCCGCGCGGCGGTGACCGTCTTGAGCAGATGCTGCGCCACCAGAGTATCGACGGTGGGCACGCCGGTGATGTCGATGATCGCCACCTCAGCCCCAGTCTCGACGATCCGCTGCAGCAGGCTCTCCATCACCACCTGGGTTCGGCTGCTGTCGAGCGTCCCGATCATGGGGAGCGCGAGGACGCCGTCCCACAGCTTCACGACCGGGGTGGACAGCTCGAGCATCTCCTCCTGCTGGCGGGTGATGACCGCTTCCCGAGTCTTGAGGAATGCGTCGGTGGTATGGAGTCCGAGCTGGTCCAGGACCACCGTCGCCTGCCAGATCTCGTTCGCCAGTCCGACCGCGTCGGTGCCGTACTCCTTGTTCAGCCGGTTGAACAGCGGCCGCTTGAGCGATAGGACGAAGTTGGCGGTCTGCATCGGCGTGAACCCCTGCTTCGTGCGGGAGGCCGACACGCCGGTGAGCATCTCGATGACGTCGCGCCACGCGGCGCCGTTGATGTTGTTGAGATCACCGTTCTGGGCCGCCCGCTGAAGCAGCGAGAGGAACTCGCGGCTCTGTTCCCGGAGATCCGCTTCCGAGATTCGGCCTCGTTGAGTGCTCAGCAGCGTGGTCTGCTCGCGAACCCACTCGCTCAGGAGCTCCGCTTCGTAGGACTTGAGGATGTCGGGAATTCGGGTCGTTTGCTGGGGACTCACGGTGACCGTACCTCCGGGGACGGGCGTCGGGGACAAAGCCACGCACGGCGGGCGCTTAGGCTAACCCGCCGTTATCCGGAGCGCAACCGCAGAGTCCCCTTGCCGGGGGAACAGCCGTGCGATATTGTACTTCGGGTTTTGTTCGGTTCGGTGAGGTGCTACTCGACCACGAATCGCCAGGGCGCAGCCGGCGAATCCCGCCGCCAGATGGTGAAATAGGGACGGTTGTCGCGCCGGGCTTCGGTCGAATCGGTGGCCGTCGTGGCCGTCGTAATGCTGCCGATGGTCACGCCGAGATCGCCGGACGCTGCCGCGAGCGCGTCGGCCGCTTCCCAGGTTGTCGTCACACCCGGCGGTGCGGGGTCTCCGAGCGGCCGGCTGATGGCGTCCGGGCCGAACAGGAAGCTCGCGTCGTTGCCGCCGCCAATATGCGCGGCGTCGGGGGCGGCGTACTTCCTGAAGGCAGCGGCAAAGCCGTTCTGCGCGGCGCGCGAGAACTCGCGCTCCACCTGCTGCAGCTCCGCCGTGTAGCGAACGCTCTCGAGGGCGTTGGGGCTGGCCGGGGCGCGTGGCACGGCAGGCGCCCGCTCATCCAGCGTCACCGGGCCCGCCGCGCGGATCGCGCGCTTGTACGCCGCCACTCGCCATCCCTCCGCCGTTCGCCGCCAGTACGCCACGTACTTGCCGGGCAGCTCGCTCCCGTCCGGGCGAGTCATCGTCATGTAGCCGTAGGTGAATCCGTGCTCCCCGTCCGCCGATACCCCGCCGCGGATCGGGATCCACGTCACCCGCGAACGAGGATTGTCCGGATTGCTCCTGAGCGCGACTTCCGCCTCCGCCGCGCCGCGCACGATGCCGCTGGGCGCAACCATGACCACGTCCGGAGCGAACATGCGGGTGATGCCGGTGACGAGATCGGTGCCGCCGCTGGTGCGCGAGAAGTCGCGGTCGGCGGCCATGAGCTCACGGGCGGCTGTTGCCGGCGCCGGCTGAACAGGCGGAGCGGCGCCGTGCGCGCAGCCGGCCAGCGCAAGGGCGAGCGAGATGCGCAGCGCGGTCATGACACACGGACGGGCGGGCGGGAGACGCGGTTTCAGCCCCTCGACTCCCGTCTCTAGGCACGGCCGTGTACACCGAGCTTCGCGCCCATACCGCCTTCTCCTTCGGCGACGGTGCCGTCACTCCTGAAGCACTGGTCCAGCGCGCGGGCGGTCTGGGCTATTCCTCCGTGGGCATCACCGATGCCGCCGATCTCGGCGGGGTGGTGCGCTTCGTCTGCGAGGCGCGCCGGCTCGGCGTCCGCCCGATCGTCGGCGCTGAGCTGGTGGTGGATGGGCATCCGGCGGCATTCCTGGTCGAGAACGCCCAGGGGTACCGGAACCTCGCCACGTTGGTCACGCTCGCCCGCGTAGGCGATCTCGATACCTGGAATCGCGAGCATCCCCATACCACCCGCGGCCGAGCAGGAGTCGCTTGGGCCGATGTCGCCCGGCGGAGCGCCGGGCTCACCGCGCTCACCGGGCCGCCCTCGGGACGGCTCGCCACGCTGGTGCAGCAGGGACGGCGGCTCGAAGCCACCCGGATGATCGCCGAGTGGCGCGAGGCGTTCGGCAGCCATCTCGCGATCGAGGTTCAACGCCACGAGGTCGGCCCGTGGGAGCGGGTGCTGGCCGACGAGCTGATCGCGCTTGCCGGGCGCGAGCGTGTCCCCTGGGTGGTCGCCAACGACCCCCGCTACCTCGATCGGCGAAGCCGGCTGGTGCACGACATGCTCGTCGCCCACCGCGCCGATCTCACCCTCGATGCCGCCGCGCATCAGGGGCTGCTGCTGCCCAACGGCCGCTGGCGCCTCCTCCCGCCGGAGGAGATGGCCCGCCAGTGGGCCGATCACCCCGATGGGCTCGACGAGAGTGGTCGCATCGCCGAGCGCTGCGACTTCGCGCTCCGCTGGATGCGTCCGCCGCTGCCGCATTTCTCCGTGCCCGAAGGTCACACCGACGACTCGTTTTTGCGCGAGTGCGTCTACGCGGGGGCCCGCGAGCGCTGGGGCCTGGTAAGGAGTGACGAGGAACGGCAGCTCGAGCACGAGCTCGGCGTCATTCAGCGGCTTGGCTTCGCCGGATTCTTCCTGGTGATGTGGGACGCGGTGCGCTGGGCTCGCTCGCAGGGCATCCTCTGCCAGGGACGCGGGAGCGCCGCGAACTCGGCCGTCGCCTATTGCCTCGCGATCACCGCGGTCGATCCGGTGAAGCACGGCCTCCTTTTCGAGCGCTTTCTCTCCGAGGTGCGAGTGGACGGCCAGACCGAAGCGCCGGACATCGACCTCGACGTGGAGCACGACCGGCGCGAGGAGCTGCTCGATCACGTCTACGGCAAGTGGAAGCGTGCCTCCGCAGCCATCGCCTGCATCGTGCAGCACTACCGGGCGCCCAACGCTCTGCTGGATGCGATGCGCGCACTCGGTTACCCGGTGGAGCTCGCGTTCAAGCTCTCCAAGCGCCTCCACTACAACGAGGCCGCGGAGGGTGCCGACTACGTGCGCGACGTGCTCGCGCCCCAGTTTGGGCTCGACGTGAGCGACGCGCGCGGGCGCACTGTCCTGGAGCTCATGCGCGGCTGCGACGCCCTGCCCCGGCTTCGCGCCACGCATGTCGGCGGTTTCGTGCTCTCCTCGGAGCCGCTGGGCGAGTGGCTGCCGGTGGAGCACACCACCATGGGCCGCACCATCGTCCAGTTCGACAAGGACGACCTCGACTCGCTCGGCGTGCCCAAGTTCGATTTTCTCGGCCTCGGCGGGCTCTCGCTGGTGCGCCACGCGTTCGACGTGATCGAGCGACGGACGGGCGTGCGGCCGCAGATGTATTCCCTGCCGACCGACGACAAGCCGACCTACGAGATGATCTCGCGGGGCGAGACCATCGGCACCTTCCAGATCGAGAGCCGGGCGCAGATCGCGTCCATCGTCAGAACCAGACCCGAGCTGCTCTACGACATCGTGGTGCAGGTGGCGCTCATCCGCCCCGGACCCATCCAGGCGCGTTTCGTCCATCCCTACACCATGCGCCGGCGCGGACTCGAGCCGGTGAGTTACCGGCATCCGGCCCTCGAGCCGATCCTCCGGCGCACTCAGGGGCTCCCGATCTTCCAGGAGCAGGCGATGGCGGTGGCGATGGTCATGGCGCACTACACCGCCGCCGAGGCCGACGCGCTCCGCCGCACCATGGGGCACAACCGGAAACGGAATCGGCTGCTCGATGAGTTGGAGCGGCTCCGCGCGCGGATGGTCGAGCGGGGCGTGGACGACGAGGCAGCGGAGGAGATCCGGCACGATCTCGAGAGCTTCGGCAGCTACGGCTTTCCCGAGAGCCACGCCTGGAGCTTCGCGTTGATCGCCTTCGCGACGGCGTGGCTCCGGTGCCACCACCCGGCGGAGTTCTACCTGGGCCTCCTCAACTCGTGGCCGATGGGGTTCTACTCGCCGGCCACGCTGGTGCACGAGGCGCGGAGGCAGGGCGTCGAGGTGCGACCTCCCTGCCTCAAGGACGGTGATTGGGAGTGCACCGTCGAGGAAACGAGGGATTTCGCGCGACCGGCGTTGCGCATCGGATGGCGGCACGTGCGCGGCATGGGAGAGCGCACGCTCGACCGGCTCCGCTCGGCGCGGGCAGTGGGCGGATTCGGATCGGTTGAAGACGTGGTACGGCGCGCGGCGCTCACCCGGTTCGAGGCGCTGGCGCTCGCGCGTGGCGGCGCGTTCGGCGCCTGGGAGCCGGATCGCCGGCACGCGGCCTGGGAGGCGCTCCGCGTCGTGGGGGATGGGCTGCCGCTCGCGCCGGCGCCGCCCGGCGCCGAGGAGGAGCGTGTGCGGCGGCGCTACCGGCCGAGACCGGTATCGCGCGACGAGCTGATCTACCTCGACTACTTCGCTACCGGGATGAGCTTGAACGGCCATCCGATGGAGCGGGCGCGGGAGCGGCTCAACCGCGGAGGCGCGCTTGACAGCCGCGCGTTGCGCGAGCTCAAGGGCGGCGAGCAGGTCATCGTGGGCGGGCTGGTCACCATCCGTCAGCGACCCCAGACCGCCAACGGCACGATCTTCCTCCTCCTGGAAGACGAGCACGGGTTCATCAACGTGGTGGTGCCGAGCAAGCTGGTAGAGCCCAACCGCGAGGTGGTGAAGTTCGCGACGTTCGTGCTGGTGCAGGGCCGGTTCGAGCGGGAGGGCGAGGTGATGAACGTGGTGGGCCGCCGGTTCAAGGAGCTGTCGATGCAGCGAATCCAGTATGCAAGTCGAAATTTCCGCTAGCGAGCCGGATGAATCCCGGTAGCGCTGAAGTCCGTCCGGGGTACATTGGTGCGCTCTCAGCGAGACCGGCACCGCGACCAACGTCGCCGTCGTCCAAATCGAGGTGCAGCGGACGATGCTTCTGGCTACTCGGCTCTGTACCCACTTCGCCCTCGCCGCCACCTGTGTTGCCGGCGCGGACGCCGCCCTGCCGCGGCGCGCCGTTGCGCAATCCGGGGCGATCGGGAGCCTTCCTGGCAGCCTGGTGCCGGAGGCGGCTCGAATCCGCCCCGGCGTGCCTTTCGACGTCGACGCCGCCACCGACGCATGGCTCGCGACGATCCCACCCGAAAAGCGCGCCCGGTCCGACGCCTACTACGAGGGCGGCTATTGGATCGGGTTCTGGATGTTCCTCCTCGGGGCGGCGATCGCGCTGATCACGCTCCAGCTCGGGTGGTCCCGACGGCTCCGCGACTGGGCCGAGCGGCGCAGCGGCCGACCGTGGGTCGCGGCCTTCTTGTACTATGCCGGGTTCGTGCTGCTGGTGTCCGTGCTGTCGTTCCCCTTCGGGGTGTACACCGGGTTCGTGCGTGAGCACGCCTACGGGCTCGCCACCCAGAGCTTCGGCGGCTGGATGCGGGACCAGCTGGTGGGACTCGGCGTTTCAATCGTGCTCGGCGGGATTGCGGTCGCGACCTTGTACGCGGTGCTCCGGCGGCTTCCACGCACCTGGCCGGTCTGGGGCGCCGCGGTCAGCATCGCCTTTCTCGTGGCGGCGGCCTTAATCGGGCCCGTGTTCATCGCGCCGCTCTTCAACAAGTACACGCCGCTCGAGGACCCCCGCATCCGGGACCCCATCCTTCGGCTCGCGCGGGCGAACGGGGTCGCGGCGCAGGATGTCTGGGTCATGGACGCGTCGCGGCAAACCACCAGAGTAAGCGCGAACGTGTCCGGGCTCCTTGGTACTGAGCGAATCACGCTGAACGACAATCTGCTCCGCCGAGCGTCGCCGCCCGAGATCGAGGCCGTGATGGGTCACGAGCTGGGGCATTACGTCCTCCATCACGTGTACGTCCACATTCTGTTTCTCGCGCTGCTCGTGCTGGCGGGTTTCGCTTTCGTGCGGTGGGGGTTCGAGCGGGCCGCGACTCGGTGGGGGCCACGGTGGGGGATCCGGGGCATCGGCGATCCCGCCGGCATGCCCCTTCTCTGGCTGTTGTTCTCGGTCTACGGGTTCGTGACCAACCCGCTCGTGGCCACGTTCACTCGCGCCCAGGAGGCCGCCGCCGATCTCTTTGCCCTCAACGCCGCGCGACAGCCCGACGCGGAGGCCCTCGTGATGCTCAAGCTGGCGGACTACCGCAAACTCGATCCCGGCCCTCTCGAGGAGCTCATCTTTTTCGACCACCCCAGCGGGCGGAGCCGGATCCGGATGGCGATGCAGTGGAAGGCCGAAGCGGCGCGATAGACCGCCGCCGCTCGCCCATCCGTCCGGTTCGTCAGGGCACGGCGTCCTCGCCGGCCTGCTGGTGCGCTTCGACGAACCACAGCCACTGGTCGGTCCCGCGCGAGATCTCCGTAAACAGGTCCATCGTGTTGGCATCGCCGATGTCGTCCATGGCGTCGATCGCGGCACGAACTTCCCGCCCGAACGTCGCAAGCGCGGAGGAGAGCGCTTCCACGTGCTCCCGCCCGCTCACGGCGTCCGCCGGATACTCCTCGAGGACGGAGCGCTCCGCGACGGTCCGCGCGGTACCCTCGGCCACGCCTCCCAACTGAACCGCCCGCTCGGCCAGCAGGTCCACGTACTCTTCCACCGCCTCGTTGATCTCGTCGAACAGC
>DASSUE010000257.1:0-22343 GCA_035707305.1 Gemmatimonadales bacterium | reverse complement strand
CACTCCGTCCGGAATGCACGAGAGAATCTTCGCGGCGCGCTGGGCGCCGGTGGGGTGCAGGTTGTCGAACCGGAAGGGCCCCAGGCGCGTGAAGAACTCGAGGGCGGCCGACACCGCGACACCGTTCCGCTCGGCGAGCGCCACCGTGGCGTAGCAGTCGGCTTCCAGTTCCTGCCGCTGGCGCAGGGTGCCCACGTCGCTGCCGCCGAGGGTCAAGGCCGCACCGGCATCGCCGTGGGCCACGTGGCCGTACTCGTGGGCCATGAAGAAGTCGGCCAGGTTGGGGCCCACCCGCTGCATGAGCACCGGGTTGTAGTAGATCACGGGGCGGCCGCGCTCGTACGTCACGAGGGCCACATCGCGCAGGCTGTCGACGGGAATTTCGAGCACGTCCACCAGCCGCTGCGCGGCCAACGAGCCACCGCCCAAGCCCTGCAGCGCAACGAACGTGGTCAGCAACATCGCCGAACGTCCCATAGCGATAACCCCCGCGTCTCTCCGAGGCGCGGGGGTCGTCGTGGGGCGCGTAGCGTACGGCGCGCCTAGCGGCGGTGGTCCCGCGTTCGGGCCACGAGCGGTGCCGGACGGTGGCGCACCAGCGCCGACGCCAAGACCGCAGCCATCACCAGCATGGTCAGCAACAGCATGATTCCGATCGTCAACAGTTCGTCCTTGCCCGTCAGGGTGCGGGTGACCGCTGTTGGCGCACCTGCCAGCTGAATGTCGCCGGGCGGGGCTGGGTTCCACCGGAGGATTCCGGTCCAGCCCGCCGTGCTTGCTGCTACCATACAAGGCATTTCCCATGCCCGGCGATGACGCGCGCCTAACTTGCGGCGTGACAACACTCACGCTCCCCCGGAGCGGCATGACTGGCTGGGGTTTGCCGAAGAATGCCTGAGAAACCCGCAGCTCTGTGGGCCCCGAAACGCGCGGAGGCCCGGCCTTCGCCGGGCCTCCGGTCTTACGAGGAGGAATCAGGCTACTTCTTGAAGTTGAAGTAGGCCAATGGACCGCGGGCTGTCCCCTCACCGAGATTGAGGCCGATCGCCTTGCAGCTGTTGAGGTAACTCGGAGGAGTCTTCCAGTTGAACTGGTAGTAGCCGTCTCCGAGGTTCTGGAGACCGGAGTTACCGGCATACTCCTCGATCTGGTCGAGTGCAGTCGAGACCGTGCATTGCAGTCCGCTCACCGCGACCCCGAGAGCCGCAGGTGAGAAGTCCAGGACCGGCACGCCGAGGTAGTTCGTCAGCCGCCACTTCAGCGGGACCGCTTGGCCCGCCTTGGAAACGTTCATCGTGGTTGGCCGATCCACGGGGGCGAACAGACCTTCAAAGTTGTACTTCACCTGCTGGCTGACGGAGTTGTCGCTCGGCTCGAAGTTGGAGGTGCCGGCGTAGCAAGCCGAGACCGTGTGAATCCCGACACTTAGCGACGACACTGTGAACGTGGCCTGGCCGCCGCTCAGCGCCGCAGCTCCCCCACCGATCGTCGTGCCGGCGGCGCAGGTGCCAGCCGTCAAGGTCACGTTGCCAACCGGAGTCGCGGTGGCGGGCGACACCGAGCTCACCGTCACCGTGAACGTCACGGGCTGCGCCAGGATCGACGGGTTCACCGACGAGCTGAGCGCCGTCGTCGTGCTCGCCTTCTGGACCGTGTGCTCCACCTCGCCGGCACTGGCCTTGAAGTTCGTGGTCTCCGCATAGCAGCCGCGGATCGTGTAGAGCCCGGCGTCGAGGGCACTGGTCGAGAACGTAGCCTGGCCGGACGACAGCGACTGCGTGCTGAGAACCGTCGTGCCGTTGCCGCACGCCGTGCCGCCCTGCTCGATGGTCACGCTTCCGGTTGGTGTCGCCGTCGCCGGAGAGGCTGCCGCCACCGTCACGGTGAACGTCACCGGTTGACTGAAGACCGATGGATTCGCATCGGATGAGATCGTCGTGGTCGTCGAGGCCCTGTTGACGATCTGCGTGACGGGGCCGCTGCTCGCCACGAAGTCAGCATTGCCTTGGTAGCAGCCCCGGACCGTGTGCGAACCAACCGGCAGTTCCGTGATGTTGTTGAACGTTGCCTGACCACCGCTCAGACTGGCTGAGCCCAGCTCGTCGCCACCTATGCACGCCCCGTTCACGAGCTTGACCGTACCACCCGGCGTCCCAGCGCCGGGAGCAACGACGGCAACCGTGACAGTAAAGGTCACCGGCTGGCTGAACACTGACGGATTCGCGCTCGACTCCACGGTGGTCGTCGTCGCCGCCGGATCCACGTCCTGGACCAGCGATGCCTCGCTCGCGCCGAACTTCGGCGTCGTGGATCCGCTGTAGCAGGCGTGGATCGTGATCGGGCTTTCGGAGGCATTGAAGGACGTCGCGTATGTCACCTCGCCCGACCCATTGGGCGCCTGCGCGCCTTGAACCTCGCTGGACCCCACGCTGCACGACGTCCCGCCGCGCTTGAATGTCACTGTCCCCGCGGTGACCGGGCTCGAGTTGTTCGTCACCTTGGCCTTGAAGGTGACCGACTGGCCGGTCTTGGACGGATTCACCGACGAAGTCAGCGCGATTTCGGTGGCGGTGTTCTCGACCACCTGCGTGACGCTGCCCTCGCTCGCGAGGAACCCGGTGGCTCCGAGGTAGCACGCCCGGATCACGTGGGAGCCGAGGGTCAGGTTGGGGGATGGCGTGTAGGTGACCTGACCGTTGCCGTCCACCGTCTGTGCTGTCTGCACTTCGGTCGCATTCGAACAGCTCGAGCCGCCGGTCTTGAAGCTCACCTGGCCGCTGCCCACCGGGAGCACCGGGCTACTGCCCGACGTCACCGTCGCGGTAAACGTGACCGGATCACCAAGCGAGGAGGGGTTCTGCGATGACGTGACAGTCGTCGTCGTGGCGACCGCGGCAGCGTTGATGGTCAGCGTCGCACAATTCGCGTTCCCGGCGAGCGCATCAGCGCTCCTGTTGTTCGCCCGATCAGTGGTCCGAACACATACGAGATGCTGACCGGTGGACAGCAAGGCAACCGTAGCAGCAGGAATCGTTGCCGTCAGGGTTTCCGTAGCATTGTTGAAGTTGCCGTCGGCCGCGGTCATCGCCAGCCAGCTGCCCGAACCAATCCGGTACTCGGCCGAAACCACCCTGTAGTTGTTGGCATTGACGCCCGACACTACTGGGTCACTCGCCGTCGCCGTGAACGTCACGGGGACGCCGGGCGGACCTGATGTGGATTGGTTGGGCGATACGGCCGGAGCCGAACTGGTAGAAATGTTCGGCGCGGTGCGATCCATCACGATCTCCAGAGGCGAATTGTTCGGCTCGCCCGACTGGTTGGACAACACCCGTATGCCGTAGAGCCCTTCGGCAAGCGGATTCCCGCTGCTATTGGTTCCATTCCACACCACGCTCGCGGTCGTGTTTTCGGTCAGGCTCGCTGTTACCGTGAGCGTTTGATGCAGCGCAGGTGGTGTGGGACTCATGTTTCCCGCTGTCCGAATGGTCACCCTCACGTTCGTGTGCGTGCCCGACGGACTTCCGGTCGTCGCGTTCCGTGCGGTGAAAGTCACGTTCCCGCTCGCATACGGGAATGATGGAGTGCCAGCGGGAGCGGTGGGCGCCGTCAGCGACAGCGCGCCATCGGTAAAGTTGACCGTGAGGGTCTGCTCCGGATTCGCCCGGCTCGTCGCCGTAAGGGTGAAAGACAGGTTCAGGTCAACTTCACTTACCAAGTAGGTCGAATCGGCAAAGGCTCCCTCGGAGTCAATCGCTATCGTCCACGGCTGCTCGGCCTGGGTCGAGTCGTTGACCAGATGAACGTCCAGGGTATCCCCCGGCTGCCATCCGCCGCCGGTAAAGACCACTCTGTCCCCAGGCGAGTAATCGTTCTTGTCCGTGTGGATCCACATGCCGCTCGGGTGCTCGGCAAAGGCGAAGCTCGGCGGGATGACCCCCTTGGGAGCGACGACCGGGTCGTTCTGCGTGCTGGGACCGGTGGATTCGTTGCCGCTGCACGCGGCGACGAGGATCGTGAGCGCGACAGTGCCGAACGCGACCAGACGACGCATACCTGCCTCCGGGGCGGACTACCGTCAGGGGGTCGCCCGAGAGCGGCCCCGCGGTCCGATTGTGTTGAGCGGGATCGGCGGCACCCAACGCATCGGGCGTGCCGGGGATTGCACGACACGGGGACCGCATTTCTCAAGGATTTGACGCGGAGCGGAGGGGGCTGGTGCGGCACGGCCGCCACTGGCGACCGCTGACCGGCGGCCACATCACTCCACGTTTCTTGGCCCCGGCGGCGAGCCGGGGTTACGATTCAGGTGCCGCCAGGGGTATCGGGCTGGAACGCCCGATTGAGATCACACCCTTGGAACCTGATCCGGCTCACACCGGCGAAGGGAGCGCGGCGCGCCTGCCCGGCGTCCGGACTCCTTTCCCGACCTCGCGAGGAGTCCACGATGGCCGCCGCTGCCACCCCGATCGGTCCGTCCCGCCCTGGCGCTTACGCCGACGCGTTTTCCAACTCCACCAAGGTCTACCTGGAGGGGTCCCGCGGCATTCGGGTGCCCATGCGGGAGATCTCGCTCTCGCGCGGCGAGCCGCCGCTCCGGGTGTACGACACCGGCGGACCTGTCGTCGACGACCCCGCACTGGGGCTGCCGAAGCTGCGCGAGGAATGGATCGCACGCCGCGACGTCGGCGACTGGCCATCCGGCCGTCCGGTCATCCCATCCGATCATCCGGCCATCCGGCGCGGCCGCTCCGCCGTCACCCAATTGCGCTACGCCCGCGCCGGCGAAGTCACCGAGGAGATGGAGTTTGCCGCAATCCGCGAGGGAATGAGCCCCGCGGTAGTGCGTGCCGAGATCGCGCGCGGTCGCGCCATCCTCCCCGCGAACATCAACCACCCCGAGCTCGAGCCGATGGTCATCGGCCGGGCGTTCCACGTAAAGATCAACGCCAACATCGGGAACTCGGCGGTCTCGTCGTCCATCGAAGAGGAAGTCGAGAAGCTGCGCTGGGCCACGCTCTGGGGCGCAGACACGGTGATGGACCTTTCGACCGGCAAGCAGATCCACGAGACCCGGGAATGGATCATCCGCAACTCGCCGGTGCCGATCGGGACGGTGCCGATCTACCAGGCGCTGGAGAAAGTGGGCGGCGTCGCCGAGGACCTGACCTGGGAGATCTATCGCGATACGCTGATCGAGCAGGCGGAGCAGGGGGTGGACTACTTCACCGTGCACGCGGGCGTGTTGCTCGAGTTCGTGCCGCTCACCGCGAACCGGGTCACGGGCATTGTGTCCCGCGGCGGCTCGATCATGGCCAAGTGGTGCCTCGCGCACCACAAGCAGAGCTTCCTTTACACCCGCTTCCGCGAGATCTGCGAGATCATGGCCACGTACGACGTCTCGTTCTCATTGGGGGACGGGCTTCGGCCCGGCAGCATCGCCGATGCGAACGATGAGGCGCAGTTCGCGGAGCTCAAGGTCCAGGGTGACCTCAATCGGATCGCGTGGGCGCACGACGTTCAGGTGATGAACGAGGGGCCGGGCCACATCCCCATGCATCTCATCAAGGAGAACATGGACAAGCAGCTCGAGTGGTGCGGCGAGGCGCCGTTCTACACCCTGGGGCCGCTCACCACCGACATCGCGCCGGGCTACGACCACATCACCAGCGCCATCGGCGCGGCGATGATCGGTTGGTACGGCACCGCGATGCTCTGCTACGTCACCCCCAAGGAGCACCTGGGCCTGCCGAACCGGGACGACGTCAAGGCCGGTGTCATCGCGTACAAGATCGCGGCGCACGCGGCGGACCTCGCGAAGGGTCACCCGCGCGCGAGGCAGTGGGATGACGCGCTGAGCAAGGCGCGGTTCGAGTTCCGCTGGGAGGATCAGTTCAACCTGGCGCTCGACCCGGTGACCGCCCGCGCCTTCCACGACGAAACCTTGCCGGCCGACGGTGCCAAGCTGGCGCACTTCTGCTCGATGTGCGGTCCCAAGTTCTGCTCGATGAAGATCACTGAGGACATCCGCAAGTACGCGGCGGAGGGCATGGCGCAGAAGTCGGCCGAGTTCCGGGCGCGGGGTGGTGAAGTCTACGTCCGCGAGGACGCGAGCACGGCTGCCACGTAGCCACCGGACTGCGGCAGTAACTGTGCTCGCGTTCCAGTGTGGCCCACGTGGCATCTTCGGCTCCAGGAATGTGCTCTCGCGGCGTGTCAGTAACGAGGTACCCGCCCACGTCGAGAGCTGCACGCACGAAGTTTGGGTCACGATTGAGGCCGTCGAGTTCCTTCAGCGCTTCGATTTTGTCACGGTTTCCGCTCAAGCCGCCGTGATGCATCCCGTGTGGCTCGACGAATCGCACCCGAGTCGCTCCACCGGGAGATCGAATCCATACAATGAAATCCGGGAAGAACCCGCTCTTTCGGAAAAACCCCACTCCCACGCCCGGCGGGTTGCGCAGCACGAATAGTTCGCACAGGCGATAGGCTTCGTCTTCATGGTGGGCCGCCCAGTAGTCATGCAGGTCTCGCAGAAACTTCGCCTCGCTCGGCTGGAGCACGGGCGGCGAGATCCGCAGGGACGAAGCCTACATGGGCCGGCCCGTCCAGACCTGCCTCAACCGTGAACCCATAGTCACGAAAGACCTCGCCCGTCTTCACGTAGTGCTGGTCTCGGTTCGCCCAGTGGAAGAACACCTCCTCGCCATTGTAGGGCACCGCGAACCGCTCCCGCGCGCCGTAGTAGCGCCGGGAAAGAAAATCCCCGTCTTCGTAGTAGCGGGCGAAGAAGTTGTACAGGTGATTGAAGGCCTCGGCCTGCCGGGCTTCGCTCGCCTGAACGGCCGCACGCCGGTTCTGTATCTCCCGATACTGCCGGCCGACCGGCGTGTCCGCGAACGACCCCGCCAGCTGGCCCTGGACGTCGATCGCTTCGGGCCCGAGCGTCTGGCGGATCTGGTCTCGTAACCGGGCGAGCTGGTGGTCAAGTGCCTCTCCTTCCGTGTCCGCGGCTTCTGTAAGAACCTCGCGGACACGGCGGGGAAGTTGCTCGACGAGGAATGACTCGACCTCGTTGCGCTTGAGGCGCAGCAGACGGTACAGGCCAAAGTCGAGGTCGGAGAGATCTAGTTGGAGTAACTCGCGCAGGAGCGCCTGCAGCTGCTCAAGTGGTGCCGATTGCGTCACTTCTGGAGTCCTCGCAACGAGTTATAGCCCAGACCCTGACCGGTATGTCGGAAGCGACGGTGGACAGATACTTGTCGTATCTGGAACGGGCCTTCCTCGTTTTTACTCTGCCGAACTACTCGGGAATCGAGAGCAGTCGCCAGCGCCGCGGCCGCAAACTGTATTTCGTGGACGGCGCGGTCCGCAATGCCGCGCTGCAGCGCGGAATCGCGCCGCTCAGTGACGCTGCCGAGATGGGGGTGCTCACCGAAAACCTGGTCGCCGGTCACTTGCATGCCCTGGCACAGCAGAGCCAGGTGAGGCTCTATCACTGGCGGGACCGCAATGACGAGGTGGATCTCATCTACGATCACCCGGAACAGCCCCTCGCCTTTGAAATCGCCTCGTCGGTGCGCCACGCCACGAGTTCGCTCCACCGGTTCGTCGAGCGTTACCCTCGATTCAAGGGCCAGTCCTTTCTGGTGGCACCCGATGCGCCCTACCTTCCGGCATCCGACGCGAATGGCGGCGTGGGGATTCTACCGCTCGACCTTCTCCTTCTGGCCATAGGCGCCCAGACCGAAAAAGAGTTTGAAAAGCGGCTCACCGCCTCAGGATTGTCTGGCGGGCCAGAGGGTGATCGGCCGATCCGCGATGGCGTACGAGCGTCGCACCGAAGTCCCGCCCGGGACTCGGCCCGTTTACCCTTGGGACATGCCACGCGCGCCGAGCCGGAAGAAAAAGGCCGCCGAGCCGGCTTCTCGCGGTCCGACCGCCCGGGCCGTGGCCGGGGCCCAGGAGCCGGCGGCCGTGGAGCGGCTGAAGGAGGCGATTGCCGATGACGGCGGCACGGCGCTCGCAGCCTATCGCGATCCGGTTGGTGGCCACTGGCAAGTGCTGGCGGCGCTTCCCATCGACCGGGTGGATCCCACGCCGTACCAGCGCGATCTGTCCCAACCCCACGTCGCGCGCCTAGCCGACGCGATCGACCAGCTGGACCGATTTCTCGATCCGATCGTCGCAGTCCGCACCAATGAGGGCAGGTATCACACTCCGAACGGCCATCACCGCCTGGCCGCCCTGCGGTCGCTCGGCGCCCGGGCGGTTGTCGCGCTCGTGGTGCCCGACCCCGAGGTCGCCCACCGCATCCTGCTGCTCAACACCGAAAAAGCCCACAACCTCCGGGAGAAGTCGCTCGAGGTGGCCCGGCTCGCGCTGGGTCTCGCCGAGCTCGACGATAGGCCGGAGCGCGACTTCGCGATGGAGTTCGAGGAGCCCGCATTTCTCACGCTGGGCTTCTGTTACCAGGAGAACGGTCGGTTCGCGGGCGGGGCGTATCATCCCGTGCTCAAGCGGGTGGAGCAGTTCTCGCCGTCGAAACTTTCGCGTGCGCTCGAGGTCCGGCGCGAGCGGGCGGCGCGTCTGCTGGAGCTGGATGCCGCGGTCACCGACGCCGTGAAGCGGCTCAAGGAACGCGGGTTCGAGAGCCCGTACCTGCGGCCTTTCGTAGTGGCCCGGCTCAACCCGCTTCGCTTCCAGCGAGGTGCCAAGGCCGACGTGGACGAGACGATCGAGAAGATGCTCGCCGGCGCGCAGCGGTTCGATGCGACGCGGATCCGCCAGGATCAAGTGGCGAGAGTGGGGGGTGCGCCGGCGAGTGAGGAGTGACAAACGACAGTACGAGTACCAGTACGAGTACAAGTACGAGTCGAGAACGAGACCATGCGTTGGGAGCCAACATGATCCGATATCTGACGGCGGGCGGACTGCTCGCCTTTGCGCTCATGCTCGGCGGCTGCGGAGATCGCGGCACACCGGAGCAGTCTTCCCAGACGAGTCTCGCCACCGACTCCGCCGCCGCGGCGCCGGCGGCCGCGAAGAAGGTCGGCGAGATCAAGGTGAATGCGGCTGAAGCGGTGCGGTACGATCCCGAGCTCGACCTGTGGTATGTCGCGAGCTTCGGAGACGGCGAGCCGTCACCTATGGGCAAGGACAACAACGGCGTGATCGGCCGATACAAGGCCGACGGCACGCCTGATTCGGCGAAGTTCATCGCCGGCGGTCGAGGCGGTGCGCGGCTCAACGCGCCCAAGGGCATGGTCATCGTGGGCGACACGCTCTGGGTGGCGGACATCGACGCGGTGCGGGGCTTCAACCGGCGGACCGGTGCGCCGCTCGCGACTATCAACGTGCGCGGCGCCAAGTTCCTGAACGACATCGCAGTCGGGCCGGATGGCGCCTTATACCTCACCGACAGCGGGCTCGGCCCTGACCCGAAGACCGGCCTCGGTCACACCGGTCCCGACCGCATCTATCGAATCGGCGCCGACCGGAAGGCGACGGTCGCGCTCGAGGATACCAGTCTGGCCGCTCCCAACGGCATCACCTGGGACTCGGCGGGGCGCTCCTTCGTGATCGTGCCGTTCTTCGGACAGCAGATGGTGCGATGGTCGCCCGGTGACAGCGCCCTGCAGCCGCTCGCGAGCGGCAAGGGTCAGCAGGACGGTGTCGAGCCGATCGGCAACGGCCGCTTGCTCGTCACCTCGTGGGTCGACTCGAGCCTGAACGTGGTGGAAGGGGGACGGGTCACCCGCCTCGCCGGCGGGGTGCCGTCCGCCGCCGACATCGGCTGGGACCCGAAGCATCGCCGGGCCGCGGTACCGCTGTTGATGCAGGGCCGGGTCGAGATCTGGGAGGTACCATGACCACCAACATCGTCTACGGCGCGGCCGCACTCGCTGTCGGTGCCATCCTCCTGGGTGGCAGCGTGCGGCAGGATCCGGCCGTCACCACGCACGGCGAGTGGGTGAAGTACGCGAAACCGGGCACCCGAGATAGCATCCGGGCCTACGTTGCCTATCCTGAGCGCAAGGACAAGGCGCCGGCGGTGATCGTGATCCACGAGGTATTCGGCGTGACGGACTGGGAGCCGACCGTGGCGGACCGGCTGGCCAAGAATGGCTATGTCGCCATCCTCCCCGACCTCCTGTCCTCCAAGCACGGGCGATCCCCGGCGAATCCCGATAGCGGCCGGAAGCTGATCGGCGAGCTGGAGCCGGACCGGGTCACCGCCGATCTCGACGCTACCTACGCATGGGTGGCGAAGCAGCCTGCCGTCGCTGGGGACCGGATCGGCGTGATCGGGTTCTGTTGGGGCGGCGGGCAGACGTTCCGCTACGCCACCAACAACCCGAAACTCAAGGCCGCGGTGGTCTGCTACGGCCCCACGCCTGAATCAGGCCTGGAGCGGATCAAGGCGCCGGTGCTGGGCGTCTACGGCGAGGACGACGCCCGGATCAACCAGTCGCTGCCGCAGACGACAGCGCGGATGAAGGAGCTCGGCAAGACCTTCGAGCCCACGACCTATCCGGGCACCGGCCACGGCTTCCTCAAGCCGGGGCGCAAGGGCAACGACGGTCCCCAGCCGGAGCGGGCCTGGTCCGACATCCTCAAGTTCTACGGGCAACGTCTGAAGTGAGCGGCTTACTTTCGTCATCATGCCGGCCTTTCCAGCGCTCCTGCTCCAGGCCGCGGCGGCGGTCTCGCCGCTGGCGGTTCGTCCCGATACCACACCGCTACCCCACGACGTCGTCCACTATGACGTAAGCCTGGTGCTGAGCGACAGCGGCACGCACGTGCTGGGACAGACGGACGTGAGCTGGCGCCTGGCCTCCGCCGATCCGGTGGCGCTGCAGCTCGACTCCGCACTCCGGGTGATTCGCGTGCTGGTGAACGGACGGGAGAACACCCGGCTGGCGCGTACGATCTTCTGGCGGCGCGGCGACCTCGTGGTAGTGCCGCACGAGAGCCGCGCCGGCGACACTCTTTCCACCCGGGTGCGGTATCGCGGCGAGGTGCAGAACGGGCTCGTCTTCGGGTCCGACGCGGGTGGCCTCCGGGTGTTTGCCGATAACTGGCCGGAACGGGCGCACGGCTGGCTCCCGGTGCAGGACCATCCATCGGACAAGGCGACGGTCGCGTTTCACGTCCAGGTCCCCGCCGACGTCCAGGTCGTCGCCAACGGAGTGCTGGAGAAGATCGACACCTTGCCGTACCAGCACCGGCTCTGGCACTATCGCCTCACCGATCCGATTCCCACCTATTCGATGGTCATCGGCGCGGGCCGATTCGCGGTAGCTCGCCTGGGCGATGCCGGCTGCGCGGCGCGCTGCGTACCGCTATCGGTCTGGACCAGCCCGGCCGATTCGGCAACGGCGGCGGAAGGGCCGTTCCGGCGTGCAGGCGCGATGCTGGACTACTTCACCCAACTCATCGGACCATTCCCCTATGGATCGTTGGCGCACGTCCAGGCCGCGACGCGGTTCGGAGGGATGGAGAACGCCACCGCGATCTTCTACAGCGACAGCCTCATCCGCGCCGGGAAACTGGACGAGAGCACCGTCGCGCATGAGACCGCCCACCAGTGGTTCGGCGATGCCGTCACCCCGGCCGACTGGCACCATCTCTGGTTGTCGGAGGGCTTCGCGACCTATCTCGCCGCGATGTGGGCGGAGGAGAGCGGCGGCCCGTCCGCCCGCGGGGACGTGATGCGTCGCGCCGCCGACCGGCTGTTCGGATCCGCAGACATCGAGCGTCCCGTCATCGACCCCGGGGTCGTCCGGCCGGACTCGCTTCTCAACGACAATGCCTATCAGAAGGGCGCCTGGGTCCTGCACCAACTCCGCGGGCTCATCGGTGACTCGGCGTTCTCGTCGGCTTTGCGGGAGTATTACCGCACCTATCGTCATGGCAACGCGGTCTCCGCCGATTTCGCGGCGGTCGCCGGGCGCGCGGCGGGACGAGACCTGGACTGGTACTTCAGGCAAGCGCTCACGCAGCCGGGCTACCCCGTGCTCGACGTTCGGTGGCGACGCCGCGGCAACGCCCTCGACGTCGAGATCAGTCAGACGCAGGCGGCCGGGTGGGGAACCTACCGGCTGCCGGGGCTCGTGCTTCGCATCGATGGCAAGGATTATCCGGTCGACGTAAGCAGGCGCACCACCCGGCGGACGCTGCGCGGCATCGCGAGGGCGCCCTCCAAGGTAGAGGTGGACCCCGGCGGGTGGTGGCTGCTCAAGGCCACCGCGACCGGTAGATAGGTGACGCGACGCAACCGCATCAGCGGCCCCATCGCCGTGCGCTGCTTGTTGCTCATGGCGCTGGTGGCGTGCGGTGGGACGGTCTCACCGTTTCGGCGGCGGGCCGTGGTGGGCCGGGATGGGTACGCTGTCTTCGTCGGCGACGCTCCGGGCGGCCACGCCGACCTGTTCGCGGTGCGGAGCGATGGGGGCGAGGTCTTCCAGATCACCTTCACCCCGGTGCGGGAGGCTGGGCCGGCCTTGTCGCCCGACGGGATGATGTTGGCGTTTCTCCGGGCTCACGGCCGCGGAGACACGCTGCCGCGCACGCCTTGGGTGATGAACCTGCTGAACGGTGCGGAGCGGCGGCTGGAGTTCCCAGCCGGTGGGCGGGCCGAGGCGATCGGATGGTCGCGGGATGGACGAACGCTCTACGTGAGCGCCGGCCAGTTCGCGTACGCGATCCCGGCGCCGCCGTCGAGCGGACCGGCGTCCGCCGTGCCGCCCGACGAATGGCGGTTGGTCGACTCCGCGCTACAGGTGTTCGCCGGAGATCCGCCTTTCGCTCGCGTGTTCGAGTGCGAACAGACGATCTGCGCGGGGACCGACAACGGGACCGCACGGGCGATCGCGGACGCGGGACGGGATCCGGCGCGTTGGGGCTCCGACTCCATCGGGTACTTCTCAGGCGACGAGCTGCTGGTGCGGCCCGCCGGCCCGGGTCGAGCGCGCCGAGTCAATTGGAGCCGGGCGCCGTCCCATCTGCGGGAGCTCACGGCGTTCGCGGGAGCGCCGGCTCCTCGGGCGCCCTGATGGCGTCCCAGGCGGCGTCGAGCACCTGGCCGACCTGCGGCTGCTCCGCGCTCCATTCTCCAGCGGTGATGCGATCCGCCGCGAAGGTGACCAACTGGAGCCACACGGCCGCCCACAGGTCTGCCGGACCCGCGCGGATCGTTCCGTCCGACGTCCCCGCCGCGATCACCTGCCCCAGCACGCCGCGGAACTCCCGGGCCGCCTCCCGGCTTCGCTCGTCGAGGTATCGGTCATAGCGCGTCGACAAAATCATGCGCGCCGCCGCCGGATCGCGCCCGGCACCTTCCAGCAGTCGCCGGCCGATGCGCTGCAGCCGCTCGACCGGACGCTGAGCGGCGTCGCTGTCCATGATCAGTCCGGCGGCCCAGCGGTGGGCCGCGCGGTAGACTTCGTTGAGAAGCGGCTCTTTGCCGGGGAAATGACGGTAGATCGTGCCTTCGGCCACGCCGGCCCGCTCCGCGATCGCCGGCGTGGTGGTGGCGCGGAATCCTGTGGTCGTGAACAGCTCGAGCGCCGCGCGGAGCAAGCGCTGGCGAGTAGCCGCGCCGTCGCGACGGGTGGTGGGAGCCATGACGCTAATCTAGGGACGCGGGCAAGGCGGAACCGGGACCGCCGGTTCCGGGTTCATGCAGGGGACTTCTGACGTAACGATGAACTTCGCCGATCTGTGGAACATCGCGCTGCCCTACGCCGATTTCGTGGCGCAGAGCCAGCTCAAGCACCGAGGGCTCTGGGAAGGGCTGTACCGTCTGGCCCGGGTGCCGGAGTGGGCGCTGGCGGCCGAGCCAACCGGTCGGCTGAGGCTCCTGGCCCTGGCGGAAGACTGGTGCGGCGATGCCTCGAACACGTTGCCAGTGCTCGCCCGACTGGTCGAGCTCACGCCTGGCGCGGAGCTCCGCCTCCTGCGCCGAGACGAGCACCCGGAGCTCATGAACCGCTATCTGACCAACGGGTCGCGGTCGATCCCCATCGTCATCGCGCTGGACGATGCGTTCCGAGAGATCGGGCACTGGGGTCCGCGGCCCCGGGCGCTTCAGCAGTGGGTGATGGACGAGTTGGGTCGCGGCCGGCCGAAGAGCGAGTTGTATCCCGAGATCCGCAAGTGGTACGCCCGCGACCGGGGCGAAACGACGCTGCGGGAGGTGCTGGAAGCCGCCCTTAGAAAAACCAGCCAGAATTGAGATCGATGTTCGTCCCATCCGGTCCCCGGCCCACCGTGAAGGTGAAGATCGTGGACCTGAGAATCCGCACCGCGATGCCGCCGCCCCCACCGACCTTCAGATCGTCGAAGGTGAGCCGGAACTTGTCGCCCTCGAATACCCGTCCGGCGTCGACGAACCCGATGACGCCAATGGCGCCGTAGGGACCGAACCCGAACACCTCCTGCCGCACCTCGAAATTGCCGAACAGGACCCCGGAGCCGGCGAATCGCGGGAGGTCCAATCCGCGGTGGGAGAAGTTGCCGCCCAGCACGAGCACCGGCCGCTCCCAGCCAGGGATGATGAACCGAGCGTCCAGCGTCGGCGCCCCGTAGAGCTGGGACCCGGCCAGGCGAGCGGCGAGTGTGGTGCCCTCACGTGGCGTCAACCAGCCTCGGGCGATGCCGTACACCCGCTCGTAGTTGCCGCCGCCGGTCGCGACTTGCAGGCCGGTCTCGAGCAGCAAACCCCGCTGCGTGTTGTACTCATTGTCCCGGGTGTCGACCACCAGCGCCAGCCTGGCCGACGCATCCTGATTGTCCAGCTCCGGGCCGTAGGTTTGGCCGAACAGCGACGGTTGGTCGTCCGGCGCCGTGAACCTCGCCGATACCAGCTCGCCCAGTAGTGCCGCGTGGAGCGGCCCGGCGAGCTGGCGGGTGATTTCGGCGTTCACGCGGTAAGTGCGCCGGCGCACCCGGTAGAACAGCTTGTTGTCCGGCCCTTCCAGTGCCTCGTCCTTGACTGTCGCGTTACCCAGGCCATAGAACCCGAATCGTGCCTCGCGCACCGCCGCCGCGAGGCCGAAGAACCGCCATCCCTTGCCGAGTCGGGGGACGGTTGCCGTGGCCACGACGAACCGGCTGCCCCGGAACCCGATGCCGGCGTTCAGCTCCAGCTCCGCCTTTGCGGTCACCAGATCTTCGTAGGCGGCCGGCTTCCAGTACCGGGCTCGCGCCGCGAGCAGCGGCCCGTCGTTCGATAGGCCGGTGATGTAGGGGAAGTAGCTCAACCGCCAGGGGAGATCGGTGTTGGTCCAGGTGGTGTCTTCCGTCAGCGCGTCTCTCAGGTCCACCTGCGCGCTGTCTTGTGCCGGGAGCCGCGGCACGCCGAGCACGCACGCCGCGAGCGCGGCGGCGACACCATGGCGCAGGGCCATCAGGAAGGCATCCGTTCGTAGAGGTGAGCGGTGTCGCGCAGCGCGCCCTGGTGCCCGTCGTGCGCGGCGAAGCGGGTGGGATAGAACGAGGCCGCCCCGAGATCGCCGCGTGCGTTGACGGCGTAGAACTCGAGGTCGAACGTGGGCCGCTTGTTGCGCAGGAGCCGTGCGGGGGTGATGGCCGCCACGCGCCGCAGCGTCTCCAGGCATGCATCGGTGGGACTCAGCCCGCGGCGCATGTTCTCGACGGTGAGGAACCCGCCGCACGCCATGATGGTGGCCTCGCCGCGGCCGGTGGATCCTGCAGCGCCTATGTCGTTGTCGGTATACTGCCCCGCCCCGATGATCGGGCTGTCGCCGACCCGGCCAGGGATCTTCCACGCCAGTCCGCTCGTGGTGGTCACGGACGATATCTCACCCGTACCGTTCACTACGTTGAGGTTGATCGTGCCGGTGGGTCGCGCCATCCGGTTGCCGCCGGGCACATCGAGCCAGTCGTCATCCGGACCGCGGTTGGCCCGCCACTCGAGCCACAGCTGTCGCGATTCCGCGGTGAGCAAGTCTTCCTCCCTGAAGCCGTAGGACAAGGCGAATCGCTTGGCGCCCTCGCCGACCAGCAGCACGTGGTCGGTGTAGAGCAGCACCAGCCTGGCCACCTCGCTCGGCGTCTTGATCCCTTCGAGCGCGGCCACGCCGCCCGCGCGACGGGTGGGCCCGTGCATGCACGCCGCGTCCAGCTGCACCACTCCAGCTTCGTTGGGCAGCCCGCCGTATCCGACCGAATTGTCCGCTGGATCGAGCTCCTGAATCTTGACGCCTTCGATCGCCGCGTCGAGCGTGTCCACTCCTTCGAGCATCAGCTCCATCGCGCGGTTCACGGCCCGGAGTCCGTTGGACGAGCTCACGGCGGCCGGCCGGGCGGCCCCGGGAACGTGCACCGCGGGCGACGACCGCGAGGCGACCATGTCGGGCAGCGCGGCCGTCGCGGCAACCGCGCCCGCCGCGCCCAGAAAGTCGCGCCGGGAAAGACGTTCCGTCACGCGCTGATTTACGCCCGCACGATGACCAATGTCAACTTGCGCACTGCTTGCCTGCGCTTCGCGCGCGGTCGTAGCTTACCCGGCTTGACGCCCTCGATTGCCGCGCCGTGAGCGAATTCGGACGGTTCTTCCTCCCCGGCCCGGTGGAGGTTCACCCGGACATCCTGGCCGCGTTTCAGCGACCCATGATCTCGCCGTGGAGCCCCGAGGCAAAGGCGCTGCTCGACGGGTTGCAGCCGGGCTTGCGGCGGCTGTTCCGGACTCGCCAGCCGGTTCTCCTCACAGCCTCGTCCTCGACCGGTCTCCTCGAAGGGGTCATCCGAAGCGCGGTGCCCAGACGCGCGCTTGCAGTGTGCGGCGGATTTTTCGGCGAGCGACTCGCGGAAACGCTGGAAGCCTGCGGCAGGGAGGCGGTGCGCCTGCAGGTCCATCCCGGCCGCACCATCGAGCCGGCGCACCTGGAACAGTTTCTCGGCGGTCCGCCGGTGGATGCGGTGCTGTTGGTCCATTCGGAGACCTCCACCGGCGCCCTCGCACCGCTCGCGGAGCTCGCTCGCACGATTCGCACGCGGACCGACGCGCTCATCATCGTGGATGCGGTGTCCAGTGTCGGCGCGGTGCCGGTCGAGACCGACGCGTGGGGGCTCGACTTCGTGTTCACCGGCTCCCAGAAGGCCCTCGCGATGCCGCCCGGCCTCGGCCTCGGCGTCGCGTCGGCCAGGCTGCTCAAGCGCGCCGCCGGGGTTGCCGGGCGGGGGTGGTATCTCGACCTGCTTCGCTACGAGGAGGCCACCGCGAGCGGCCAGCCAACCCAGACGCCAGCACTTTCGCATCTGTATGCACTCGAGCTCCAGCTTGCGCGCATCGATCAGGAGGGCGGCATGGAATCCCGCTGGAGCCGGCATGCGGCGATGCTGACGCTGGTGGAACGCTGGATCGCCATCTCGGCCGGCTGGCGATTTCTTGCCGACCCCGGCCGACGGTCGCCCGCCGTATCGGCGATCGTGCCGCCGCCCGGCGTTGCGGTACCGTTCGTGCTTGATCACATGCGCTCGCACGGATTCACATTGACGGGAGGGCTCGGGCCGCTCCGGGACAAGATCGTGCGGATTGGACACATGGGGGATGTCACCCCCGCAGCCGTCGAGCGCATGCTCGAGGCACTCGCGACCTCATGCCGTGCCCAAGCAGTGTGACCCACCGCACAGCGGGGTCGTAAGTGGCGGCTATCTTGCCGGATAGTGGAAGCGGTGGCAGGTCGGCGATTTGCGAGACGTCCGATTCTAGCCCTCGGCCCCCAAGCCCCGTGGCCGGATGAGCTGACCCCCCGAGCCGTTTTCGCTGCGTACCCCTTCTTTGAATCCCCTCTTCCTATATATCTCGCGGGAACGGGCGCACACGCGCCCGTTCCACCCACCTTTGCCCATTTCTCGCTTGTGAGCCGTTTCACGGCACCGATGCTACCCGGCGGACGTTCGAGGCAACTCGTTCGGGAGCGTTCGATGCCGCAGGGTGACTAGTCGGCCTATGCAGGGTGACGAGTCGGCCTATACCGAGAAGCGAAAGCGCACGGGCCCGCCATATGGAAGAGGGCTACGAGGAGCAGGGCGTGCCGCCGCGCCAAGCCGCCGTTCGAGTTGACGTATGCGGCCCGACGTATATAATTGCATTGTATGTCCTTCGCCCGTCATTCGTTTCCCATCGGCATTTGCCTCGATCCGCTCGTGCGGAGAGGCGGCGTGCCGGCGCGTGGCTGACGAGCGCACCACCGGCAACTAGACGCGGCCTCTCCAACGAGAGGCCGCTTTTTTCACGGCACGCATGCCGATCTCGCTCTACGACACGACGCTGCGCGACGGAACTCAGCGCGAGGGCCTATCACTCTCGGTCGAGGACAAGCTCAAGATCGCGCGCCTGCTCGACGAGCTGGGGGTGACCTACGTCGAGGGTGGGTGGCCGGGTTCGAATCCCAAGGATGCTGAGTTCTTCCGCCGGATGGCGGGGGATCCATTGCGCCAGGCCAAGGTGGCGGCGTTCGGGAGCACGCGGCGGGTCGGGACCGGCTGCGACGCCGACGCGAATCTCCGCGCGCTGCTGGATGCGGCGACGCCGGTGGTGACCATCGTCGGCAAGAGCTCCACGCTCCACGTCGAACGGGTGCTGGAGGTGAGTCGCGACGAAAACCTGGCCATGATCAGCGAAAGCGTCGAATGGCTTCGCCGCCACGGCCGGGAAGTGGTGTACGACGCGGAGCACTTCTTCGACGGCTGGGCCCTCGACCCCGACTACGCGCTCGCGACGCTCGAGGCGGCGGAGTCGGCGGGTGCGGATTGGATCGTGTTATGCGACACCAACGGCGGCATGCTTCCGGCTCGCGTGGGCGAGATCGTGTGCCGGGTGCGGGACCGAATCCGGGCTCCGTTGGGGATCCATCCCCACGATGACAGCGGACTCGCGGTGGCGGTGGCGCTGACCGCCGTCGAGGCCGGATGTACCCAGGTTCAAGGCACGATCAACGGCTACGGCGAGCGGTGCGGCAACGTCGATCTGGTCACGGTGATCGCAAATCTGCAGCTCAAGCTGGGTCACCCGATCCTTCCCGTCGGACGGCTGGCTCGGCTCACGGACGTCTCCCGCGTGGTGGCCGCGATCGCCAACCTCAACCCCGACGCCCACGCGCCCTATGTGGGTCGAAGCGCCTTCGCGCACAAAGGCGGCATTCACGTGGCGGCGGTCGCCAAGCTGCCCGACAGCTACCAGCACGTGGACCCCGCGCTGATCGGGAACGAGATGCGCGTGGTGGTGAGCGAAATGGCTGGACGGCGGAACGTGCGTCTCCGGGCCGAGGCGCTCGGGCTCGACAGCGGGGCGGACGAGAACCTGGTGCTCCAGCGGGTGAAGGAGCTGGAACATCGGGGGTTCCAGTTCGAGGCGGCGGACGGCTCGTTCGAGATGCTGATCCGGCGCGCCACGCCGGGCTACCAGGCGCCGTTCGAGCTGCTGGACTTCACGGTGATCGTCGAGAAGCGCGGAGGCCAGGAGGTCCAGGCGCAGGCCACCGTGAAGCTCCGAGTTGGCAAAGAGATCATGCACACCGCCGCCGAGGGTGCCGGCCCGGTGAACGCCCTCGATCGCGCCCTCCGCAAGGCGCTGCTCCCGCTTCACCCCGGGCTGGCCGAGGTCAGGCTGGTCGACTACAAGGTCCGTATCGTGGACGAGCATCTCGGGACCGGGGCCCGGCCCCGGGTGATCGTCGAATCCGCCCGCGGCGCCGAGCGGTGGAGCACCGTGGGCTGCTCCGAGAACATCATCGAAGCGAGCTGGCTGGCGCTGTGGGACGCTCTGGAGCTGCCACTCCACCGCTGAGCCGCGGCCTTTGCTCGCGTCGTGCGATCCGCTCCCGTGCTGTGACTGCCGTCACCTAACCCGGGGGTCGCCGGGCTTAGGTTGGCGCCACGCGGGAGCACCTCCCAGGGCGCGTCCCGCGGCAGCTTCCGCAGTGTCTGCCGGACACTCTCTTGAATACCCGCAATTGCAAGGAACGACATCATGGCTTTCGATTCAGCCAACAGGACGGGACGCACGGTTGTCGGCTTGTTCCGTAACCGCGCGGATGCCGAGCAGGCCATCAGCGATCTCAAGGATGCCGGCTTCACCCGCCAGCAGATCGGCATCGCGATCAAGGACCGGGGGGAGCAGCGCGAGGTCGCCGACACCACGGACACGTCGCCGGCGAAGGGCGCCGCGGCGGGCGCCGTCACCGGCGGCCTGGTCGGCGGAATCATCGGCCTCCTGGGTTCGCTCCTCGTGCCTGGTCTCGGGCCCATCGTCGTCGGTGGGGTTCTCGAATCCGTGCTGGTCGGCGCCGGGGCCGGCGCCGCGACCGGTGGGATCATCGGCGCCCTCGTGGGCCTCGGCGTTTCGGAGGAAGATGCGCGACATTTCGATGCCGGGTTCCGCGAGGGCGGCACCCTGGTGACGGTGGACGCGGGCGCGCGGGTGAGCGAGGCCGAGCGCATTTTGGGGACCTGCAACGGCGATCTGGGTCCCAGCTGGGCGACTCGGTCGTCCCGTGTGGCGGGCAGTGAGACCCCCGTCGCCCCACCGGCCCGCCGGGCCAGTGACAAAGTCCGCGCAACCGCGTACAACGGAGGCGAACGCCGACGCTATCAGGATCCGCAGTACACGGGCCCGGAGCGTCGGCTCGTGAGTGTATAGCCAGCAGGGAGGAGGTGGCGCATGACGGCTTCGGTGAGCGATGGCGGCCGGACGCAGCGGGCGGTGATCGGCCTGTTCGACGGCGTCGACGCCGCGCAGACGGCGATTCGAGCGCTGCGCGCGGTCGGATTCGCGGACAAGGACATCGGTGTCGTCATGCGCGACCTCGGATGCGGTGCGGAGCTCCTGGGCCGGCCCGAGACCGATGTGGACGCAGCCGCCGCGAAAGGTGCCGCGACCGGAGCGGCAACCGGCGGCGTGGTCGGTGGGCTGTTGGGTCTCCTGGGATCGCTGCTTCTTCCCGGCGTCGGCCCGATCGTCGCCGGCGGCGTGCTCGGCACCTCGCTAGTAGGTGCCGGGGCCGGGGCCGCCACCGGTGGCCTGATCGGCGGGCTGATCGGGCTAGGTGTGCCGGCCGAAGACGCGCGGCACTTCGATCGGGGGTTTCGTGCGGGCGGGATCCTGCTGAGTGTCGCCGCGGACGGGGCCCGCGCCGCGAACGCCGCTCGCATCATGATCGGGCACGGTGCCGATCTCGGGCCTTCCGGCGGTGCCCGCTCGCGCGATCGCCGCGTCGCGATCGACCTGAGCTATCCCGGCCCCGAGCGCCGCGCGGCCGATGCTCTGAGCGACGAAGAACAACGCGGATTCCGCCGGAAGTAACGCGCCCCGCCGCGCGGCAGCCGGCACTCCGGGTCCACCATAGTCCACCGCGTCCGACGACCACCGGATCACCCACGCCGATCCGGACGGCGGCTCGAGTACCGGCTCCCCTATCGGCCGAAGATCGAGATCTCCGCCCCAGTTCACGAGGAGCAGCGTCGCGCCACCGACATCGTCGGTTCGGAGCGCGAGCGCGTGGTCGGCGAGCGCACTGGCGACCGTCTGGGCGCTGTGATGTCCTCCACGCGAGTGGCGGAGGGACAAGAGGTCGCGGTGCAGACGAACCGCATGGGCGTGGCGCTCCCTTTCGCCGTGGTCTAGCCGCGAGCGTTCGAACGTCGCCGGATCGGCAGGGTCGGGGATCAGCGCCTGTGCCGCCGGGTCCGCCAGGCTCGCGAACTGGGCCAGGTATGCCGCGCGTCCGTCGCGCACGAGGCGCGCCAGCGCCGGCTCGTGATCGGCGAAATACAGGAACGGCGACGTGGCAGCGAACTCGTCGCCCTGGAACAGCATTGGGGTGCCGGGTCCGAGGAGAAGCAGCGACGTGAGCGCGCGCCATCGCCCCGGACTGGTGATCTGATGCAGTCGCCGGCCTCCCGGTAAGACCGACACCTGATCGTGGTTCTGGAGGAAATTCACCAGCCCGGCGTGCCCCACACCGCCTTCCGTCACGAAGCGCGCCGAGGCCGCCGCGAGCTCGGCTGCGGTGCCGCTGAATTTCGTCAGGTATCCCTCGCGCCGTCCGGTCGCCGCCAGCTGCGCCGAGTGGTGGAAATCGTCGTGCCAGATCGCATCCATGCCCCAGCCTCGCTCGGCCACCGGCGCGAGCAGTGAAATCCGCTGCGGCTCGTCTTCGGCGATGACCAGGGTGCGGCGGCCGCCCGCGCGCTCGCGAACCACCCGGGCCACCGCGGCGAGGATGTGCTCCTCCGAGGCATCATGCACCGTGTGGGTGGCGTCCAGCCTGAGGCCGTCCAGGTGGTACTCATCGATCCAATGCGCGGCGTTG
>DASSUE010000256.1:0-4879 GCA_035707305.1 Gemmatimonadales bacterium | reverse complement strand
CGTCGCGAACCACACGAACTGGTGGGACGGGTTGTACGCGTTCCTGCTGAGCCGGAAGCTCGGTTGCACGTTCCACATCCTGATGGACGCGCACGAGCTCGCGCGGTATCCGGCGTTTCGCTGGGCCGGCGTGCTGCCGGTCCGCCGCGGCGAGCTTAGGGGCGGCTATCAGGACCTGCTCGCCGCGCTTCCCTGTCTTCGCCCGGGGGCGGGTCTCTGGATCTTCCCGCAGGGAGCCCGCCGGCCCGCCGGAGAACGTCCGACGCGCTTCACCCGTGGCGCGGCGCATCTGGCGCTCCGCCATGGCTCGCCGGTGCGGATCGTTCCGGTCGCGTTCCGCTACGGTTTCGTCAGCGAACAGCTGCCCGAGGCATTTGCGCGGGTGGGGCGCCCGCACGTGGCCGAGCCGGCGCCGGGGCGGGATCGCCGTGAGCTCACCGCCCGGATCGAGACGCACGTCGAGGAGACCCTCCGGGTGCTCGATGCCTCCTTGGCCGAGGAGGCTTTCGCGTCGTTCCGCACGCTGGTCGCGGGCAAGCTCTCGGTCAACAAGCGCATGGACCGGTTCCGCCACGCCGTGGGACTCCTTCGGGGGCCGTTCGAGGCCCGGAATGGATGAGCTGGCGCTGGCCCGGATGCTGCACGTCGCGGGCGCCGTCCTCCTCCTCGGCAACGTGACGGTGACAGGTTTCTGGGCCATCTTTCTATACCGCCGACGCTCCCTGGTTCCATTCCGCCCGGTCGCCCGTGCCATCCTGTGGACCGACCTGGCTTTCACGCTGGTGGGGGGGATCATGCTCACGATCTCCGGGATCCTGCTGATCCGGATCCGGGGCTACGTAGTGAGCGAGACTCCCTGGTTGATCCATGGGATCGCGGCGCTGGGGGCGAGCACCACGATCTGGCTTGCGGTCCTGGTGCCGGACCAATTGCGGCTCGAGCGGATGGATCCGTCCAACGACGCCGGCCTCCGACGCGTATTCCTGCGATGGGCGGCCGTGGGGTGGGGCGCGACCGGGATCCTGTTTTACGGGCTCTGGGTCATGGTGACCGGGAGGGTGCCGTGATGCTCGCGCGCGTGCGAACTCCGATGCTCATCGTGGCGCTGCTCCAGGGCGCCGCGCTCTATGGCCTCCACCTCGCGCTGCAAGCCAGGGTCTGGCCGGCGACGGATCCGCGCATGCTGTTCCCGCTGTACGCCGTGTGTACGCTGGTTCCGCTCGTGCTTCACCTCGACCTGGCGCACCTGCGCGATCGGCTCTTCGTGCGCGGCGTGGCGGCATTCGCAGCGCTCCTCGCCGTGCTGGGTGTGGCCGCCGGAGCCACCATCGTACCCGCGCTCCACGAGCATGACGCTCCGGTCACGTTCGTCTTCGGCGCGTCGATGCTCGCTCTCTGGTGGATCGTGACCCCGTTCCTCCAGACGGCGGTCCGCTCCGGGCGGCCGCGGGGCACGCCGCCGTATACCGAGCTGTTCGAGGCGGGATGGCAGAACACACTCGTGGTCGTCCAAGCCGGCCTGTTCACTGCGCTGTTCTGGGCGCTCCTGTTCCTCTGGGCGTCGCTGTTCAAGGTGGTGGGTGTGCGGGTATTTGAGAATCTGTTCGAGGAACCCGCGTTCGCCTATCCGGTCACGTCGGTGACGTTCGGCTACGCGGTGGCATTGGCGCAGTCGCGCGAGCAGTTCGTGCTGCTCCTCAGACGACATTTGTTCGGGGTGCTCCTCTGGCTGTTGCCGCTGGTGGCGTTCATCGCGTGCGCCTTTCTGCTCACGTTGCCCGCGACCGGCCTGGCCCCGCTCTGGAAGACCGGCCACGCGACGTTTCTCATGCTGTGGCTCCAGGTCTTCCTGCTCTTCTTCTTCAACGCCGCCTATCAGGACGGCAGCCAACAGCCGCCGTATCCGACCTGGTTGCGGACGGCCCTTCGCGTCCCCTCGGTGGCCGTGCCGGTATACGCGTCACTGTGCGTCTATTCGCTCTCGCTCCGCATCGCGCAGCACGGACTCTCGGTGGACCGCATCTGGGCGCTCTTGTTCACGGTGGTCATCGCCCTGTACGGCGCGGGGTACGCCTACGCGGCGTTGCGGGAAGGACCGTGGATGGCGCAGATGGGCAAGGTGAACACCGTGATGGCGTGGGTGCTCGTCGCGCTCTTGATCGGCCTGACCACGCCGCTGCTCGAGCCCAAGCGCCTGGCCGCGGCCGACCAGGTCTCGCGCCTCCTGAATGGCAAGGTGACGGCCGCGAAGTTCGACTACGACTACCTGCGGTTCAACACTGGAGTATTCGGTGATCGGGCACTGCGCCGATTGGCCGCGGGCGTCAAAGGGCATAGGGAGCGCGCGGAGATCGCGCGCCGGGCCTCGGCGTCGCTGGCCAAGACCAGCCGGTGGGAGTCGCCGCCGCCGCCCGATCTGGCTGCCGTGATCGAGGTACTGCCGAAGGGGGCGTCGGTACCGGAGGATCTGCTGACCTATCTACGGCACCAGGCGGACAGCTCGACCGGCGCCGGACTCATCTGCATGCGCATCAGCGGCCTCGCCTGCGTCCTCATGCTCGTGGACCTGGACGGCGACAGCGTCCCCGAGGCCGTGAGCCTCAACGGCCAACCGATGAACGTGTACGCCCGGACCGCGGCGGGGTGGCGTCGCGTCGGGGAGGTCCGTAGTGACGTGCACGTCTACGGTGCCTGGCTCGATTCGGTCCGCACGATGCCGGCGCGCACGATCCCTTCCCGCTGGCACACTCTGGACGTGGCCGGCCGCCGATTCTACGTGGTCGAGAGCAAGCAATAGCCTTCTGAGTCGAACCGCCGTTGCGCGCTGTTGTCCTCAACGTTGGAGGTGTCGTGCCGCATCGAATGCCGATGGTCGTCAGCGCCTGCATGCTGGTCGCTTTTCCCCCCCTAGCTGCACAGGGAGCGGAGTCGCTCGACGCCTGCGCCGTTCTCACCCGGGCCGACGTCGCGGAGGTGGTCGGCGAGGAGCCGAGAGCACCGAAGCCGGCCGAGGCGAGTCCGCAACTGCCGGGCAGTACGATGGTCGGCTCCACCTGCCAGTATCGGGGCAGCGGCTGGAGCCTTCGCTTCTTCGTGGAACGCGGGCACACCAAGGAGAGCAAGCAGCTGGCCAGCACGCCGCTGAAGACTTGGCAGCGCGTGTCCGGGGTAGGCGAGGAGGCGTACTGGGGGCAAAGCGATCCGAACAAGCCCGGAACGATGTCCGCTTTCGCCGGTCGGCACGCCCTGGTACTCAACTGGTTCGTCCGCGGTGGCGTCGTTGGTCCGGGGACCCAGGAGAAGTCAAGCCAGCTACTGCGCCGAGCCTTCAAGCGCCTGTAGACCCGCGCACTCGACGGCGGCCACGGCCTTGCCGCGAACGCGGGGGACTGCTCATGATATGACATCGCGGGGCAAGGTCTGAGATGCGGATCCGCACAAACATGATACCGGACGAGCCGGAGCCGGGCCGGTGGGCGCGGCGGAGCGGGAACCGGGGGCTCAAGATCGCCATCGCCCTCGTCTTTCTGCTCGGCATCCCCTTGGCGCTGGGGGCGGTCCTTTACTTCCAGGGCCGCCCCATCGGCCTCGACCTCGTCCAGCGGGTAACCGCTCGCAAGTTTCCGTCGGTGGTGTGGATCAAGCCCGGAGAACTGGTGGCCTGGCGGCAGGATTCAGCCCGGAGCCAGCCCCTCCTCCTCGATGCCCGGACCTCCCCGGAATACCAGCTCAGTCACCTGGCCGGGGCCCGGCGAATCGACCCTATTCGTCCCTTGCTTCGGCACATGGAGGCGTTCTCGCGGGACACCCCCATCGTGGTGTATTGCTCGGTCGGGTATCGAAGCGCGAGAGTATCCCGGTGGCTCGGGCGCCAGGGATTCACCAACGTCCGGAATCTGGAAGGCAGCCTCTTCGGCTGGGCCAACAACGGCCTGCCGATCGAAGCGGACGGCCGCCCGGTCAAGCACGTCCACCCCTACAACGAGTTCTGGGGTCGCCTGCTCGAGCCCGAGGCCAGGGCGAATGCCCCGCCTGTGGCCGATCCCCTTAGCCTGCCCTAGGGGCTACCCGGAAGAACCTTCCTGGCATTAAACTTGTTATGCGTGTGGAAAAGGCAGGTTCCGTGTGGGAACCGCCCGGCTCGACTCGGGCCGTCCAACAACCTTCAACCGAACACTTTGTGGCTCGCAGACCCAACCGAAGCAGACGCCCGCTGGTCGAAGTTTCCTCCACCTTTCGCCGTTCTTCCGGTCGCTCCATGCAGTCCCACCGTGATTGGCTTCTCGCCCAGCACGGATCGGTCTGTGCCTATTGCGGCACCGAAACCGCGCCCGACGTGATCACGCTCGATCACGTGCGCCCCCGCCGCGGGCAGACTGCCTACGACCGGCCGGACAACCTGGTGCTCGCCTGCCGCGTCTGCAACGCGGCGAAGGCCGACATTCCGCTCCTGGCCTTTCTCATGATGAAGCGCTCGCGCGGCGTGTTCCTCCTCCACTACGGCGATCACCTCTCCGAGCCGCTCAAGGAGCTCGCGCGCAAGGCGAGCGAGCGGCCGTTGCTTGCAAGAGGCGCTTAGGATGGCCATCTGGCCATCCGGCCATCCCCCTCACCCTTTCGCCTCTCCGGCCACCGCCGTGGTCTGAATCGACTCCCGCTTCTCCGCCGTACCCAGCGCTTCCGCCACGATCCGCGCCTGCTCCGCCGCGTGCGCGGCAGGGTAGCCCTCGGCCGGACTCGCCCGCTCGGGACGCCCGACGTACCGCAGCTCCGCCCGGTGCGGCATGACCTCCGCCAGCTTGGAGCGAAGGTAGGTCCAAGCTCCCATGTTGCGCGGCTCTTCCTGCGCCCAGATCATCTCGTCCAGCTCCGGATAGCG